>CAZQKJ010000571.1:0-2811 GCA_964593315.1 uncultured Granulosicoccaceae bacterium | reverse complement strand
CAGCGTTACCGGATCACCAGTTAACCAAAGGAGTCATCCCGATAAGTATAAAAATTACTTGACCGAAGGTGTATCGGGCGCCGGAAAGCAGACGCATAATTAAAGCAGGCACTCCTGCATACAGATCCGCCTGTCACACCACTTAAGGTTAAAAACAAGAATGCAAACGCCGCGATAGTATACAAACCGGTAAACTGACAATCCCGGTGATATGAACTAAACCTGAGTCGTTAGTGCCTCAGGCTGGATCCTCAGGCTGGATCCAAAGAATAGGTAGGTACTGTTACCTGTAATAAGGAACTAACAGTCATCCGTTCGCTGGCGCTCGAATATTTCTATCGGCTTGCGCGATGGAATAATCACAAACTCAAACGGAAATGTTTCAGCCTGCGTATTGATACAGTTAGGCCCGGGGTTAATTAGAACAATACGCGCAAGAATGCGGTCATCTATCTCTTCAAGTTTTTCAACGGCGACGCTATAACCACCTCCCGGCTTTTTTCCGACTGAAGAAACCAGCACCTGTGAGGTAGAAAAATCCACAGGCTTAGGCGTTTCTATCGAGTGCAAAGCCAGCTCACTGCGGTAATCAACCGCATTGCCCAGTGCTTTGAAACTTTTGCCAATATCACGTTCAAACGGATTGTAATTGGCTTTGTGCAAAACCGATATTTCCAGCGGTGTTGCAATCGGCAATGGCACGGGCGGGTCAAGCTTGAGCACTTGCGGAGGTTCGGGCAGCTCGGGGGCGACTGTACAGCCGGCGACAATCACTACTGCCATGGCCAGCAAAACACCATGCATACTGCGGGCAAAAGAACCGTTTCGTGGTGTCAGGTTTTCCAGGTACATTCTTTATCCTGATCTGGTAAAAGTTGGAGGATAGGAAACCACCGTGCGCAGACTACTATGCTGTTCAGTAATCTGAACACGACTCAAAGCGAATATGATAGCACTGTAAACAACAACGTCACTCCTCAAACATCAATTACCGGACACAGCGCATGAATTCAGACCTGACAATTGCTGCTTTGCAACATGTTCCGGCACCGAACAATATTCCAGCCGCACTGCAACGGCTTGACACAGCGGCAAACCAGGCTAAAGCGGACGGCTGTAAATTGATGATCGTACCGGAGTGCAGTATCACTGGCTACAACCAAACGCTTCAGACTATGCAACAAGTAGCGCTCAGTGCCGATGGTAAAGTCAGTCAGGCGATTGCAGATATATGTCGCAAGTATCAAATAGCTATTGGCTATGGATTCGCAGAGAAAGATAAAGGCCAGTATTTTAATTCAGTACAGGTTGTCGACGCTAAAGGGGTGTCGATCGGCAAGTATCGTAAGACCCACTTATGGGGAGACCTTGACCGCACGCTATTCAAAGAGGGTGATTCCTTTTCACCGGTTTTTGAATTAGAAGGCTGGAAAATCGGTATGCTGATCTGTTACGACATTGAGTTTCCGGAACCCGCTCGTGCACTCGCGTTGGCAGGTGCTGAACTGGTGATTACACCAACCGGTTTAATGCAACCGTGGCGCGACATTGCAGAAAGAGTTGTACCGGTTCGCGCCTATGAAAATCAATACTATATCGCCTACTGCAACTACTGCGGAGAAGAAGGCGATCTTACCTATGAAGGCAGAAGTTGTATCGTTGGACCAGACGGGACTGATCTTGACCGTGCAAAAAAATCTCCTGTGTTGCTAACCGCCACACTTACAAAGGACGCGATCAAACAATGCAGACAGGCACTACCGTATCATTGTGACCGCCGCCCTGCCCTGTACCAATCACTCACGAGTATCTGAAGTGTCAGAAAAAGCTGTTACCGTATTCGGACCGGACTTTCCGTTTGCCTATGATCAATGGCTCACTGATAGCGCCGGTCTTGGCAGTATTCCCGAGCATCAACACGGTGCTGAAGTTGCCATTATAGGTGCAGGTGTGTCTGGCATGGTCGCGGCATTTGAACTAATGAAGCTTGGATTGAAGCCGGTTATCTATGAAACCGGACGTATGGGCGGCAGACTGCGCTCTGAGCAGTTTAGCAATGCAACCGAGGTAATTGCCGAGCTGGGTGGCATGCGGTTCCCTCGTTCTGCATCAAGCTTTAACTACTATACAGACCTACTGGGACTTGAAAAACGACCCTTTCCAAATCCGCTTACCGATGCCGCCCAAAGTACCGTGATCGAGCTTGCAGGCGTGAAGCTCTATGCAGAAACAATCGACGATCTGCCATCGCTTTACAAAGAAGTTGCCGACGCATGGGATGAAGCACTAAAAACCGAAGCGCACTTTACTGAACTGCAAAATGCGATCAAAGATCGCGATGTTAAATCTATTAAAAAAACCTGGGATAAACTGGTAGCCGAGTGGGACGATCGAACCTTTTATGATTTTATCGCCACCTCACCGTCATTCCAGCGACTCAGCTTCCGGCACCGGGAAGTATTTGGTCAGGTCGGGTTTGGCACTGGCGGCTGGGACTCCGATTTTAGAAACTCAATGCTCGAGATTCTGCGAGTTGTTATTACTGAGTGTGACAGTCATCAAGACTTAATAGTCAGTGGCGCAGAGTCGCTGCCACGTGGCCTCTGGAACCTCTGCATCGATAACGCAGTGCACTGGACACCTGGCATCAGCCTGGCCAGGTTGCACGATGGCGCTACCAGAGCCGGTGTCACAAAGCTGCGTCGCAACGCCAACAACAATATCTGTGTAACCGATCAATACGGCAACGAATGCGAATACCAATCTGTACTCGCAACCTGTCAGAGCTGGCTATTAACCACTAGCATTGAT
>CAZQKJ010000570.1:0-2815 GCA_964593315.1 uncultured Granulosicoccaceae bacterium | reverse complement strand
GATGACTCCCTGAACTGTTCAAACTTTTTAGCAAGGTTTGCAATCTCGCGAATCTCACCGGAAGCGTTACCATCAGATTTTGTGATCAAATCATCCGGCAGCTGATTGAAACCTTCAATCAGAGATACTAGCTCGTCACGCAGGACCAACAGGTCATCAACTTGCAAGATACCTTTGACGTGAGTCATACCCTTTGACTCGATTTCCACTGCCATCGCATTCATGCAACCCCTCCTGATCCTTTGACCCGCACATGTATAACAGGTACCGCAACTGAGCCGGCTTCAATGAATAAACTGTATAATTGAAATTTCATTATGTCATGACATTTTAGATATTGCAAGCGCACTTTAACGTGACGCACTACCGATCAAAAGTATTAGCATTCCAGACTTCGCAGCCACCCTAAAACCATTGATTTCAGAGAATCTTGTCGCAACCAGCAGTGACAGAATTCAGCGCGATTGTGATGTGGCCTGCGTGGTGGACGCACAGAAGTGATTTATTGGCCCGCGACGCTCAACCTGTGGGGAAATTGATATCAAGAGCACTGTGTGCAAACCACTGTGTGTCACGCTGCTTTGGCACAATGCACATTTCCACCTTAAGACTCACATTTAACCGCACATACCAAACTGCCGGCCTTATTGACTGGCAGGACACACTGACTGGAGAGAAATAGAGAAACTTACCTTCTGGAAAATCATTGCCGCACGCATACCACTGAGTATTGGTCTGATCAGCTCGAGCAATGCTGCTGAATGTATCGCACCTGCGAACCCGGACTGATCTGCTGTTGATGGTAGCGTTCGGTGTGCCGGGCTATGTATACTACGCAAACTCGATGTGCCGATAGTACCGGTCATACTTCTGGACAGGCACATGGAGGACTCACTCCGACCTGCGATAGTGCTTTCCGATAGAGACTTCACTTACCTGTTCTCTTCACCCATCGTCATTGGGCTCTGGATCGCCGCTGTCGCAGGCTTTTTAGCACCTGTTTTTTTTCGTGGGTTCCTGACCAAACCACAGCGAGTCACAGACTAGTTGCACATAGCTGAACATGCAAAGCATTGATCAAGCCGGTTACCTGAAGCTGCTGGATGCTCAAACTCTGAGTTTTATCGAACAGACCAACCGCTGGTATCCGCCAGAGACTATCGATTTCACCCTCGAAAGACAGCGTGAAATCTATGATGCTATGTGTCGGGAGTTTCACAACGGATACCCGGCTGGCATCAGCGCATCAGACAGCACCATAACAACATCTGAGTACAACATCCCGGTACGCCGATACAGTTTAAAAGATGCAGAGACCAACAACACTTTCATAGCCTACTTACACGGTGGCGGCTTTGTTGTCGGTGGTCTGGACAGCCATGATGATGTCTGTGCCGAACTCTGCGCATCCACCGGGCACTGTGTTACTGCAATAGACTACAGACTCGCCCCTGAGCATCTCCACCCCGCCGCATTTAAAGATGCGCTCGCAGCGGTAACGTATGAGTGCAGGCACACGGGTCAGTCAGCTGTGTTATGTGGCGACAGCGCCGGTGGCAACCTTGCCGCTGCAGTCTCACACACCTTGCGCGGCAATTCGAAAGTGCACATCAAAGGTCAGGTGCTGATTTATCCAGGGCTGGGTGGTGATATTACCACCGGCTCGTATGTGACTCACGCCAACGCCCCTATGCTTACAAAACGCGAGGTAGACTTTTACTCGAAGATTCGTACAAACAACAAGAAAATAGAAAACATCGTGAGTTTTGCACCATTACAAGACACGGACTTTTCAAATCTGCCAGATACTGTTGTATTTAGTGCCGAATGCGATCCTCTTGCAGATGACGGCAAACACTACTGCGATGCAATTGTAGCCGCAAACGGTAATGCAAAACTGTATATCGAAAAAGGCCTGGTACACGGTTACCTGCGGGCACGACATTCAGTCAATCTCGCACGCGCAAGTTTTGATCGTATCGTTAGTAGCATCATTGAACTGGCATAGGCTTATTCGGGTTTCTGGTTTTAGCATTACCCGGACGACTTCGGTGCTTAGCCCGGAACACACAAAACCATAACAAAAAAGGCCATGAATCTATTAAGACTCATGGCCATGTTACTACTTTCACTCAGGACTACTGAGCAATCACCAGCACTTTAAAACGATACATCAAACTTGTTCAGAGTAAAGGTTCCTTCTCCCCACCACATTTCTGTACCAATTTCTATCGCACCCATGTGGAAGTCCGGATCCAAAACATCGATTTCAAGGGCTTCTGCATTGGCTGCTGTCCACTCTGCAGTCCAGTCTACAAACCGTTTCCAGTTTAGAGTACCGCTGGTGGTTTCATTTTGAGCAGTAAACGCAATGTAGTGTTTGTTACTGCGCGGCTTGATGTATACATTCCAGAGCTGGTTATCAATCATGACACCGGTTAACGCCAAATCACCTGGCGTTCTGATTGACGGGTTGGCTACCCAGATCATCATTTCATAAACACGATTGTCATCATCGTCACAGGGTCCGCGTATGTCATCAGAGTCATGAAAGAATGATTCGAGAGCTACATTTCGTTCAGCGTTGCCGGTTTCACTGTATTCATAGTTCACGACAAACTCAGGCAGGTCGCGAACTCGCTCAGGCAAACCAGTTTCTTCTTTGGTTCCGGAAACATGAGTACCGAGCTTTGGACCATACAAAACTTCAGGATAGGCTTTTACCGCTATCTCATCACCATCAAACTGCCCCCTCCAGTCATACGACCAGGCAGGAACCACTGTGCCATTGGCGCTCTCTGTGACATTAATACGC
>CAZQKJ010000569.1:0-2816 GCA_964593315.1 uncultured Granulosicoccaceae bacterium | reverse complement strand
TCGAGCAAAGCGAGTGCGCTGATAGCTCTCGGCACCTGGGCTTGCGATAGTACTCACACCATCGACAAACACTATAAATTCACTGTCGGTCTCCGCATCGCGTTGATAAGTAGCATACTCAGCCGTCTCGACTTCAAATCTGCCATCTTCAAGATCACGGTGCACAAACACGCGGTTAAATTGCTCTCCGCCATTTGAAACCGATTCAGTGAACACAACGGCTCCACCATTCAGTATCTCTACAAAACGTCCCGCATCGAGCAGGCTGCCTATTGATCTGGCTGCAACTTTTTCGGTTAACTGTTGCTCAAAGCGTGCAGCCCACGGAGATACCCAGAATGTCAGCAGTGAAATGAGCACCACCCCGATAATGCCATTCACAATCGCCGGGCGGTACAAAGCACCGAGCCCGGTTCCGCAAGCCGCTATCGCTGACATCTCACTGTCGCGATATAAACGCCCAAATGCCAACAGCACTCCAAGGTACAGACCCAAAGGTATCAAAGTGACCAGCAAGTTGATCACTTTTACCCCCACCAACAGGAATAGAGCATCTGCAGGCAGTGATCCGTCGGTTACTCTGGAGAGAATTCTGGCCAGCACATTGGCAACCATAATGACCAGCAGCACAACAGTCACTGCAAACCAGGAGACTGATATCTCCTTGAAGATATAACGGTCGAGCGTTCTCATTGAAGTTACTTGTCAGCCTGAATCACGAGGGCGGATGGCTTGCTACAACCACGAAGAGATCTGATATTAGCGCCAATAGTGCGTGATGATACCAAACCCAGTAATATTGTTTTATTCCAGACAGTTCAGGCCATTTCGGGCCAATTGGTACAAGCGCAGATCAGCATGAGCCCGGGTCTGCCAGCTCACATAAAGAGATAAATCGAGTGGAAATCAAACTATCAAACTCCAATCCGCTGAAAATCAAAACCGCCTGCCTGATTCTACCGATAGGTGATCAGAAAAAACTCACCGGGTCCGCCGATCTGGCTGACAGAGCCAGTGACAAGTACCTTCGCAAAGTGCTCAGGCAGGGTGACCTTGCAAAACGACCCGGCGCTAACGTCATGCTCTACGACGTGCCGGGAATTACTGCACAAAGAGTACTACTGGTCAGCACCGGCAGCAGTAATGCAATCAGCGCTGAAAACTTTGAGAAAATGTGCACCGCCGTCGCGACCGCTGTATCGCTGCCGGGCATTACTGACTGTGTGAACTGCCTGTGCGATATCACCACAGAAGACAAAGATATCACCTGGCAGGCACATTCGATCACTCAGGCATTGGTTGTCAATACCTACTCTTTTACTCTTCACAAAAGCAAACCGCCCGAAACAACCTCTCGCTTTGACGGAAAAGCAACGCTCTATGTTTCCGACAAAAAGAACAATAAGGCAATTGATACCGGAATAAAACAAGGCCTGGCAATTGCCCATGGTATGAGTCTGGCTCGGGACCTTGGCAATACAGCAGCAAACGTTTGCACACCGGAGTATCTGGGCAAGCAGGCTAAAAAGCTCGACAAAACACATAGCTCTATCAGCACAAAAGTGCTGAATGAAACTCAAATGAAGAAGCTCGGCATGGGAGCTCTTTTAAGTGTATCCGCTGGCAGCACCGAACCCGCCCAATTGATTTGTATGGAATACAAAGGCGCTGCGGCATCCAGTAAGCCAGTGGTCTTTGTTGGCAAAGGGGTCACCTTCGATACTGGTGGTATTTCTATAAAACCGTCGGCCGGTATGGATGAAATGAAGTTTGATATGTGCGGTGCAGCCAGTGTTTTTGGCGTCATGCAGGCGGTAGCAGAGCTTAAACTCAAGATGAACGTGATCGGAGTGGTCGCAGCTGCCGAGAATATGCCAAGCGGAGACGCGACAAAACCAGGTGATATCGTCACATCAATGTCAGGTAAAACGATTGAAGTGCTGAATACCGATGCCGAAGGTCGGTTGGTACTTTGCGATGCACTGACTTACATCAGTAAATACAAACCGGATGTTGTCATCGATATCGCCACCTTAACCGGTGCGGTCATTATGGCGCTTGGCCATCACACCACCGGACTCATGAGCAACGACGATACGCTGGCTGATGATCTTTACAACGCCGGAATTGATAGTCGTGACCGTTGCTGGCGGCTACCACTGTGGAACGAATATCAGAAGCAGCTCTCAAGCAACTTTGCGGACCTTGGCAACATCGGTGGCCGCGCAGCTGGCACCATCACTGCGGGTTGTTTTTTGCAGAGCTTCGCCAGCGACTACCGCTGGGCACATCTGGATATAGCCGGTGTGGCCTGGAAACAAGGCGGCGCTAAAGGCTCAACGGGCCGCCCAGTGCCGATGCTTGTTCAATACCTGCTCAATCGCAGTCAATGACAAGCGTACAGTTTTACCTGATAGACGCGAGCGATCCGGCTGAGCAGTACCACTACGCACTGCAACTGGCTATGCAACAACTGGCGCTTGGCAGACATTTGCATATCCACACCAGCTCGGCAAAAGCTACTCAAGAGATACAAACCCTCGCTACCGGTAAAGTCAGCGCAAGTGATGCGAAGCTCTCTATCAGTCACGCTGACGAACCCGGAAGTGAACGCAGTGTGCTGTTGAATCTGTCCAATGAGGTGCCGCACTTTTTCAGCAGCTTTGACACCATGCTTGAAATTGTCTGCAAAGCGGGCGATAGCCGCGATATGGGTCGTGAACGCTACCGCTATTATCGCGAGCGAGGTTATCCGCTGCGCCATTGCGACGTACCGTCTCAGCTTGCACTTTAACTCCGGACAGTACTCTTATATA
>CAZQKJ010000568.1:0-2816 GCA_964593315.1 uncultured Granulosicoccaceae bacterium | reverse complement strand
GCAGTACCCAGTTTTTCTTCCACAATACTGCGCTTGTGTTCAACGTAGTATTCGAATTCATGTCGGAAGTGACGCAACATACCTTGTACCGGCCAGGCTGCAGCCTCTCCCAGCGCACAAATAGTACGACCGGCAATTTTTGCCGCAACATCTTCGAGCTTATCGATATCTTCCGGACGACCATTACCCTCAATGATACGAACCAGCATGCGATACAGCCATCCGGTGCCTTCGCGACACGGTGTACACTGACCACAGGATTCAGAGTAGTAAAATCTTGAAATTCTACACAAGGCTTTGACCATGTCAGTGGTCTCATCCATGGAAATCACTGCACCGGAACCGAGCATAGAACCTGATTTGGCAATGGCGTCGTAGTCCATATTGGTGGCAAGCATGATATCGCCCGGCAATACCGGCATAGAGGAACCACCGGGGATTACCGCTTTAAGTTTTCTACCGCCGCGTACGCCACCTGCCAGTTCAAGCAGCTCGCTGAACGGAGTACCAAGACAAATCTCAAAGTTACCCGGGTTGTTGACGTGACCTGACATAGAAAAACACTTTTGGCCGCCGGAGTTTTCAACCCCCAGATCCATAAACCACTGCGCACCATTTCTGATGATCGCAGGTGTTGATGCCACTGACTCAGTGTTATTAATAGTGGTGGGCTGACCATACAAACCAAAGTTCGCAGGAAACGGTGGTTTGAAACGAGGCTGACCTTTCTTGCCTTCCAGTGATTCAAGCAGCGCAGTTTCCTCACCGCAGATATAAGCGCCGGCACCTAAGGTGCCGTAAACATCTATAGAGACATTGGTATCGCGAATGTTCTGCCCCACCCAACCATTGTCATAGGCTTCTTTGAGTGCTGCCATAAAACGTTTATACGGCTCATCCATCCACTCGCCACGCATATAGTTGTAGCCAACCGTCGCACCGATGGCATAACAACCGATCAACATACCTTCAATCAGTGAGTGTGGATTAAAACGATGGATATCACGGTCTTTACAGGTGCCGGGTTCTGATTCATCAGAATTGACCACCAGATAATTCTGTCCGCCCTCAGCGGGCTTTGGCATAAAGCTCCATTTGAGGCCAGTTGGAAAACCTGCACCACCACGGCCACGCAGGCCAGATGCTTTAATCTCTGCCACCACATCTTCCGGTGACATTTTTTCGGTTAGAATTTTCTTCCACGCTTCATAGCCACCGATCTTGAGATAATTCTCATAGGTCCAGGGCTGATCAAACTTGAGCGTGGTATAAACCACCTGATTTTGTTCTTTACTCACGAGCGCTAATCTCCAGCTGCGTCCGGCAGTGAGTCCAGAATCTTATCTACCTTTTCAGGTGTAAGACTCATGTGATAAACGTGATCTACCTGCATCATCGGACCGCCGTCACACCCTGCAAGACACTCTTCTTCTACTTTGAGAAAGATCTTGCCATCCGGTGTACTTTCGCCGAGCTTGATGCCGTACTTTTTTTCAACGTGATTAACAATCGTGTCGCTGCCCATCAGCATACAACTGATGTTGGTACAAATAGCCACACAATGCCTGCCGACAGGTTCGGTTTCATACATAGAGTAAAACGAGGCCACTTCATACACTGCGATCTTCGACATCTCGAGCTTATCTGCCACAGCATCCATCAGTTCGACGGTTAAGAACCCGTCATTTTGATGTTGTGCTGCACGCAGCGCTGCTAACACAGCCGATTGCTTTTGATCATCCGGGTAACGCTTGAGCCATTCATCGATTTCTTCAATCGAGTGGCTGTCGAGCTCGGTAGATTTTGTGGGTGAATCAGTACTCATCTGTCAATCTCACCAAAGACGATGTCCTGTGTGCCGATAACCGCCACAACGTCTGACAACATGTGACCCTGCACCATTTCGTTCAGACCCGATAAGTGATAAAAACCCGGCGCACGAATTTTTAACCGGTAGGGTTTGTTTGCACCATCTGAAATCAGGTAGGCGCCAAACTCACCTTTAGGGTGCTCTATGGCCGCATACGATTCACCTTCCGGCAGACAAAAACCTTCAGTGAACAGCTTGAAGTGATGGATCAGGGATTCCATATCACCTTTCATTTCAGAACGCCGTGGTGGTGCGATCTTATGATCTTCTGTCAGTACCGGGCCATGATTGCTGCGCAACCAGGCAATGCACTGTTTGATAATGTTGTTCGATTGACGCATTTCTTCCATGCGCACCAGGTAACGATCATAGGAGTCCCCTTCCACACCAACAGGAATATCAAACTCCATCCGATCATAAACTTCGTAGGGTTGTTTCTTACGCAGATCCCACTCAACACCTGAACCCCGAAGCATCGGACCGGTAAAGCCCATTTGCAGTGCACGCTCTGGACTGACCACGCCAATGCCTACCAATCGTTGTTTCCAGATGCGATTGTCAGTCAACAGTGTTTCATACTCGTCAACGCAACCCGGGAAGCGATTGGTAAAATCTTCCAGAAAATCGAGTAGCGAGCCTTGTCGCGCATCATTGAGTTTTGATACATCGTTTTTACTTTTAAACCGCGACTCTTCGTACTGAGGCATGGTGTCCGGCAAATCACGGGCTACACCACCCGGCCGATAGTAAGTTGCATGCAAACGCGCACCGGATACTGCTTCATAGCAGTCCATTAGATCTTCGCGTTCGCGAAACGCATACAGGAACATAGACATTGCACCGACATCGAGGCCGTGCGCACCAATCCACATCAGGTGATTGAGGATACGAGTCACCTCATCAAACATCACTCGTATATATTGAGCACGTTCCGGTACTTCTACAC
>CAZQKJ010000567.1:0-2833 GCA_964593315.1 uncultured Granulosicoccaceae bacterium | reverse complement strand
ACGCTGTACATCCGTTGGCCGGGCAAGGTGTTAACCTCGGTATGCTCGACGCCGCCGTGCTTGTGCAGTGTGTAATGGACGGATTGAGCGCAGGCCGTGAGGCTGGACACTTTAGAGATCTGCGGCGCTACGAGCGCTGGAGAAAACCTGCCAACCAGCTGATGATTAGTCTGCTGAATGGCATTCAACAAGCATTTCAGCCGAGTGATCAGGGCATCGCTAAAGCCACAGTGCTGAAAGCGCTCAGGACGTCTGCTTTGAACATGGCGGATAACCTGTCGCCGCTTAACAGACAATGTATGCGTTCGGCAATGGGTTTGAGCGGTGAGTTGCCAGAGCTCGCGCAGGGGCGGCTACCCGGGGTATCAGCTTTGAACTCCGGATAGCACCGTTAGAGTATTTCTTTTTGTGGGCTCTACTTTGCGCTTTGGGCTTGCGTTTTTAGGCGGCTTTCAATATCTCGTGTGATGCTGCACCTTGTGCTCGTTCGTAGTTCGCCATTGCTTTGACTATGACCTCCAGGCTTTCCTGTAGGGGATGGTTTTTGGAGCGGTTTGGTTGAAACCGGTACTTTTTACAAACATCTTTGGCTGCACGATATTCAATTTCGTTGTCGATTCTCATTGTTATTCTCTCGCGTGATGTTTTCGTGTTGCGGCGTGTGGTGAAACACGAAGCGAGGTATCGGCGCCCGAGAAGCAAACTTGAGCGTCTGACGGCTGATCCTTGCTACAGACAGTAAAATATCGGCTACATTTCACGCTAGCGGCGATGGTTCTGCGAGTGGGTGTAGTACAATCATGGGTAGAAAAAGTACCAAAGATCCAGAACGATGACGTGCTGTTTCCAGTCCTTCAACTATGGTCAGGTATCATTGCTTCAACACAATCTTTGCACTCAGCCGGTGTCGGTTCGGGTGTCGCCTCTGATCAGGAATCACGAGATAGCTTATGTCGCTGAAAGGCAGCAAAACTGAAGGCAATTTGAAAAAAGCATTCAGGGTAGAGTCGGAAACCAACCGACGCTATCGTTACTTTGCGTCAAAGGCTGATATCGAAGGTCATAATGACATTGCGTCTGTATTTCGCTCAACAGCGGAGAGTGAAACAGGCCATGCACACGGGATTCTTGAGTATCTGGAGGAGTGTGGTGACCCGGCTACAGGTATGCCCTACAGCGGTACAGTGGCCAACCTTAAGTCTGCAATTGCCAGTGAGACCTTTGAGTATAGTGAGATGTATCCAGCTATGGCCCGCGAAGCACGTGAGGAAGGACACAACGATATAGCAGATTGGTTCGAGATTCTCGCCAAGGCTGAACAGAAACACTCGGAGAAGTTTAAAAAGCTACTCGATTCGCTGGAAGACTAGCGAGGCCGTACCCATCTGCTCGACGCCGGGCCCGTTCGCCTGACCCGGGGTTATAGGTACACGAGCTAATTCGAGTTTCTGACCTTAATAATCAGGTCAACGCCGTGTATTTTCTCTTCTTTTTTGATGCCAGTATGGTCTGAAAGGTCCACCTGTATCGGGTCGATATCGCGAATGTCACCGGTATCAAGATCCAGGACATGATGGTGATCATGTGTGTTGGTATCAAACAAAATCTTTTGCGGATCAATGGCCACCTCGCGCAAAATACGCTGCGCTACAAAAATCTTCAACGTGTTGTAAATGGTCGCCTTTGATACATTGGTAGTGGCTGGGTCCAGATTGACTTTCTCAAGCAGAGCATCAGCAGAGAGATGCTGGTCTCGTTCATACATTTGTGTGGCGATTGCAACTCGCTGGCGAGTTGGCTTGATACCATGCGCCGAGAGGAATTTGCCGATGTTGGCGTAAGCGCGGACGGCTCTGGCCGGTTTTGCAGGAGATGTCTCCGCGTTTTGTATTTTTGGTAACTCCACGGAGACTACTCCAAAAGTGTCATAGTAGATTATCCGGCAGTTGACTTATATTGTCTAGTCGATGGTCGTCAATTGGCGCTGCCACGACTAAATCCTGAAAATAAAATGCTGTGGCGGGCAGCCACTTTACAGCCAGTGCTTTTAATGGAGTTACGCCCAATGCAGTACAGCAGAGTCCCGGTGTGAAATTACAGCAGGCTTGATCGGCTTTTTTTATACTAGAGAAATACTTTTCATCGTTTCGGGCAGAAGTGTCCGATTATCTACAGCTACTCATTCAGAAGATCTTTCATGTCAGATACCGGAAAAATCGGGTTCGTAAGTCTGGGCTGCCCAAAAGCCCTGGTAGACTCGGAAAGGATTCTTACCCAGCTTCGCACTGAAGGCTATACCATTGAATCTGATTATCACGCGTCTGATCTGGTAATCGTTAACACTTGCGGCTTTATCGACAGCGCAGTCGAGGAATCTTTCGAGGCGATAGGCGAGGCGCTGGATGAGAACGGCAGGGTGATTGTTACCGGGTGCCTGGGGGCAAAAGCAGGAGAGATTGAATCGAGATACCCGAAGGTATTGTCCGTCACCGGACCGCAGGCCTATGAAGAGGTGATGGCTGCAGTTCACACCCACCTGCCACAGAATATCTCTCACGATCCATTAATGGATCTGGTGCCGCCACAGGGTATCAAGCTGACACCGCGCCACTATGCGTATCTAAAAATATCTGAAGGGTGCAATCATAAGTGTAGCTTCTGCATTATTCCCTCAATGCGCGGCAAACTGGTGAGTCGCTCAGCGGCTGATGTTTTAAATGAGGCGGAACGTCTGGCAGCAGCCGGGGTTAAGGAAATTCTGGTTATCTCGCAAGATACCAGTGCGTATGGTGTTGACGCCAAATATGCAACTTCTTTCTGGAACGGCCAACCG
>CAZQKJ010000566.1:0-2842 GCA_964593315.1 uncultured Granulosicoccaceae bacterium | reverse complement strand
CGCTTCTATACAGTCTGACTGATCTTGACGGCAACTCTTCCGTTGCGAATATCGAGTTCAATGTTATCTGCCCATCATGTGTTAGCTACGAAGGCTTACGTCTGAGCTGGCCTGCAAACCCTGCCGGTGAAGGTGTTGAAGGTTACAAAGTGTTCTTCGGACCGGACGAGAACTTCTTCACCTCGGACGAGCTGATACAGGTTCAAGCCAGTGATTTCACTGGTAGTGCACCGAACACGGTATTTGATCTTGCCAACGATCTGAATATCAGTGGCTCGGAAGGTGGTTGTTTCAGAGTGACTGCGGTGCGCGGTTCAGAAGAATCTGAACCATCTGCCCCAATCTGTTTCACCCTCGGTTAGACCTAAAATCTAATCGAAAAAGAATAAGAAAGTAAGGATACATAAGGTATGAGCCACGGCCAGGTGGCAAAACTACCACTATAAGCTGTCAAAGAATAAGCGACAGTATTCTCCGCCGAGCGCTACTCGCTAGCGCCTTCAACGGGATGATCTTTGGATCATCCCGTCTTTTTTTGTGGAGCACCATTAACACCACTGCAGTTCTGAAATAGACAGTCAAAAGCCCTCCGGCACAACCGATAGATTGGATGCATCCCGAGAGCCCCCACTGTCAAGTCTGTGATATTGTGTCCCTCCCGGATGTCGCCCTTATTCGTATGTTGGAATCTGTAAACAGCAATTTCGAATCGACTGTCAGCATGACAGATTTCGCAGGCGACAAACTGTATCCGCTGGAAGTGACGCCCACCCGTCTCACTGCACTGTTAAAACTACCAAAAGGCGCGTTCATCACCGATGCCGCAGATGAACTGAAACTTGAAAGCTGGAATGGCCTTGAGATATTGGTAATCGAAGGTAACTGCGACATCGGTGGCAACATCCACGCAACCGGCAACTATATCAGGCTGCCGAAAACCACATCCAAAATAACCGCCGCTACCGACTGCCTTCTGTTTGTGAAATACAATCAGTTCCTCGATGGCGATAACCGTCAACGAGTCATCGATACCTTAGCAGATAATAAGTGGCTGCCTGGCCCGGTAGATGGAATTGATATCAGACCACTACACGTATTTGATACCGAGAGCATTATGCTTCTGCGCTGGCAGCATGCAGCCGAATTCAAACCCAGGCTTAACCCGCGCGGCGAAGAGATTCTGGTGGTCAACGGCCTACTACAGAATCGCGATCATCTATACCGACAATACAACTGGATTCGCAACCCCATCGAAGACTGGCGAACATGGCACGGCAACACAGGGACGCTTGCATACTATAAAAGCGGCCACTTCCCTGATGACCCGATTCGAACATCCGATCACCATGACAGCTGATCTTTGCCAACAAATAACTGCGTGGTCAAAATCACTCGGTTTTGATCGCACAGGCTTTAGCACCACAGACTTAGGCCAACACGAAGCACGCTTTTTGAACTGGCTTAAAGCCGGATATCACGGCGAAATGGATTACATGCAGCGCCACGCCGACCTGAGGCTCGCGCCCGATCAGCTTCATGAAGGCACTATCAGCATCATATCGGTCAGGATGAACTACCTGCCAGAGGATCATGCCGAACCCTGGTCAGTCATTAATAACTCAAAAAAAGCTTATATATCCCGTTATGCTCTGGGTCGCGATTACCACAAACTGATGCGTCGCAGATTGCAGAAGCTCGCCAACTTGATTGAACAGGAAACTGGCGCGTTCGGATACCGCGCTTTCGTTGATAGCGCACCGGTACTTGAAAAAGCGGTTGCCGAGAACGCTGGACTGGGCTGGATTGGAAAGCACTCTAACCTGTTGTGTCAGGATGCCGGATCATGGTTTTTTCTGGGTGAGCTTTATACCAATTTGCCGCTTCTCTCTGCATCTGAACAAACCACTAATATAGAAGCTGATAACCACTGTGGCAGTTGCACTGCGTGTATTGATATTTGCCCTACTCAGGCAATCATTGAACCGTACATTGTTGACGCACGCCGCTGTATATCCTATCTGACCATTGAACTGAGAACTTCTATTCCAGTTGAACTGCGACCACTAATTGGAAACCGGATCTACGGGTGTGATGACTGCCAGTTGGTTTGTCCATGGAACAAGTTCCTGCAACATACCGCTGAAAAGGATTTTAGCCCAAGACACAAACTTGACTCAGCAGATCTTGTTGATCTGTTCAACTGGACCGAAGCAGAGTTTTTAACCTACACCGAAGGCTCTGCAATCAGACGAATCGGACATGAATGCTGGCTGCGCAATATTGCCGTAGCAATGGGTAATGCACCACCGGACGCAGGTATCACGGCAGCACTTGAACAAAAAACCGAACACCCTTCAGCAATGGTAGTTGAGCATGTTAACTGGGCACTGGAACAGCAGCGACATATCAGCCAATAGTCAACCACGTCGCTCGCGAATTGCTGCAAGTTTTTCGGCAATCTGAATCTCCAGACCGCGATCTACCGGCTTATAGAAAACTTGTCTGTCAGTGCTCTCAGGGAAATACTGTTGTGAGGTAGCCACACCATCATCCGCGTCATGGTCATATTGATAAGTATCCCCGTACCCAAGTGATTTCATCATAGAAGTAGGTGCATTGCGAAGATGCAGAGGCACTTCAAGGTTTCCGGATGCTTTAACAAATGCCAGCGCCTCACCATAGGCTTTATAGGCGGCATTACTTTTCGGTGCACAAGCTAAATACAATACTGCCTGCGCGATAGCCAACTCTCCCTCCGGTGAACCCAGCCGTTCAAACACTGACCAGCTATCGAGCGCGATCTGCATGGCGCGTGGATCGGCGTTGCCGATATCTTCCGAAG
>CAZQKJ010000565.1:0-2847 GCA_964593315.1 uncultured Granulosicoccaceae bacterium | reverse complement strand
GGGTCAGGATACCGTTACTGTAGCTACCAGTGATTCCCGATTGATTGGTAAAAGTAAGTACATCCTCACTTGCCCGGTAATTATCACTGATACTCACCCTGGCAAATTGTAAGTCTGTGTGATCAGGATCAGCCAGAGTCAGTTGTGGAGATATCGCAACCGATGCTTGATTTTCACTGAATACAATTGCGGATGTACTGTTAGCATCTAGAGTCGGCGCATCGTTCACCGATACCACATTCAGACTTCGCAATTCGATATTGCTATCACTCTGTCCATCATTAACAGATATAGCAATATCCCGAATAGAAGTAGCAGGATCTTCACTGGAGTTAGTAAATAAAACAGTTCTCAGAGCATCCTCGTAACTGGCCACCGTAGCATTCCCGGTCAGCGCCAGCACACCAGTTGAGGTATCAAATATACCTGTTATGCCCGACTGGTTCGTGAATAGCAGACTATCTTCACCAGGATTATAATTATTGATAATGGATACGGTCGCCGATTGAAGATGGCTACTATCAATGTCAAGAAGAGACAATGTAGTCGCTGGTAACACCCCTGCAGAATTCTCTACGAATGTGCCAGGCGCTGCGCCAATGCTGTTGATATTTGGCGCATCATTGACCGGCTGAATGACAATATCCCCGGTGAACCCGTTACTCACAGACTGTCCGTCAGAAACGGTGTAGGTCACCGTTCGTACTGTCAGATCCGGATTAGCGCTGGTATTAGCATAACTAACCGACTGTAGTACAGACTGGTAATCTGCCAGAGGTGCACTGCCCGATAAACTGAGTGTTCCAGTCTGTTGATCAAATACTGAACTGATACCAGGGAAAGTTACTGCTGATAAAATATCTTCTACAGGATTGAAATTTCCGGTGATCTGCACACTGGCAGAAGCGATATTTACATTGTCTGCATCCTGTAACATGAGAGCAGCGCTAAGCGGAACTGCTCCGCTTCCCTCCAGATAACTGATAGATGCACCGCTTACTCCACTTAATACTGGCACATCATTCACTGGCAATACGATCACCAACTGATCATGTGTATTACTTTGCGCAGAGCCATCAGTAGTAGTAAAACTAATAGACCTTGGTATTGGATCTGGTGTTTCACTGGTATTCAGATAGGTAATAGAACGCAAAGCCGATTGATAGTCAGCCACGGTGGCAAGGCCTACAAGGCTAAGCTCACCGGTCGCCGGATTAAAACTACTGCTTATTAATCCGTTTGATGACATCAGCTGTAGAAAATCTTCGCCTGCACGGTAGTTATCACTGATGGCAATTGTGGCGCTAGTGAGATGAGGATCATCGTTATCATTCAGGCTAACAGTCGATGACACAGGAACAGCACCGCTGTTTTCCGTATAGCTCAATGGTGTGGATTGAATCGCAGTTACCGTTGGAGCATCATTGATCGGGTTAACCACAACCTGCCTGGACTTCGGATTACTATCGTTCAATCCGTCAGATACCGTGTAGGTAATTTCTCGAACTCCGGAATCAGGATTATCACTGGAGTTATAATAACTCACTGATCGTAAAGCTGCCTGATACTCTGCTACGCTCGCAATACCGGTTAGAAGTAAGTTACCTGTATTCGCGTTATAGTTACCACTGATTCCGTTTTGATTAACAAATAACAGTACGTCTTCTGTTGCTACGTGATTGTTACTGATAATTACACTGGCGGAAGCTAACATAACATTGTCAATATCCGCGAGACTGATATTCGGTGATACTGGTTGGGCGCTATCGTCCTCATTGTATACCAGCGGCATGATGCCGACTGTTGATGCAATCGGCGCATCATTTACAGCATTGATTTCAATATTCCGTTGGAGAGAGTTGCTACTCACCTGCCCGTCACTGATACTAAATTCTACGGTACGCAAAAGCGTACCGGGTGCATCACTGAGATTGTGGTACGAAACGGTACGAAGCACTGTCTCATAATCATTTTTCAGCGCGACCCCTGAAAAGGTTAACGTGCCATTTGAGGCATTGTAGCTACCTGATATTCCAGGCTGAGGGGTGAAGCTCAGCACATCTTCAGAGGCAATATGGTTTGATGTAATTTGTACAACAGCACCAGTTAACACTGTATTGTCAATGTCGGCCACAACCAATGACGAGCTTATAGGTAGCGGCGCATTGTTTTCAGTGTAGAGAGCATTAACTATAGAGATTCCAGACAATGACGGTGCATCGTTTACTGGCACAACACTTACTAGCCGAGTCACGGTATTACTGTCATTGACACCATCACTCACAGTGAACTCTACTGATCGCGTCGCCGTATCAGGATCATCGCTACTGCTGTCAAAACTTACGCTGCGTAGAGCCGCCTGATAGTCAGAAACACTCGCAGACCCTGCTAAACTTAGCTCGCCATTGCTCGCATTGAAAGTGCCGGTAATTCCGGATTGCGGCACAAATGAGAGCACCCCATCACCAAATGTATAACTTGACCCAAGCGAGATTGTCGCCGAGGTCACTAGAGCATCATCACTATCTGCAATAGATATTGCGTTCGAAACAGTTACAGCCAGGGCATTCTCAACATAGTTAAGTACGGTTGGCTCTATCACAAGTGTTGGAGCATCATTTACCGCAAACACGTTAATCGGGATGTTACTCGTTACACTGCTTGTACCGGAAACTAATGCCACTATCTCATCGGCATCCAATGCACGCGAGTAGATTCGCACATCGTCAATCTTACCGTGAAATGCGCTGCCTGAGTTTCCAGGGATTGAACCAATATAGGAAGTTGTAACGCCTGTATAGTCAATCGTCGAACCCACCGCTGCACTTGATGCAAGCACTCCATCAA
>CAZQKJ010000564.1:0-2849 GCA_964593315.1 uncultured Granulosicoccaceae bacterium | reverse complement strand
CAGTGACTCAAAGACAGGGAGCTTTTCGTTGTCTATTGCCAGTACGTATCGTTCCTGGGATTCATTACACCAGATTTCCATTGGTGACATACCGGGTTCATCCACCAGTATGTTACGCAGTTCGAATGAGGCACCGCGATCAGCATCGTGCACCAGTTCCGGCAACGCATTTGACAACCCGCCGGCACCTACGTCATGCATTGACAACACCGGAGTATCATCACCCATCGCTATACAGTGATTGATCACTTCCTGACAACGCCGTTGCATTTCGGGATTACCGCGCTGTACTGATGCAAAATCAAGCGATACATCACTTTGTCCACTGGCAAGGGATGAAGCAGCACCTCCCCCCAGACCGATCAACATAGACGGACCGCCAAGCACCACCACGGAGCTACCTGAAGGCACCGGCTTTTTATAAGTGTTTGCCGGACGGATATTACCGAGCCCACCGGCGATCATGATCGGCTTGTGAAAACCCGACCAACCGGACTCATGGTCAGACGCAGCATCCGCTGTGGCTGCCCGGGACTCCCAGGTGCGAAAGTACCCTGTAAGATTCGGTCGCCCGAACTCATTATTAAATGCCGCAGCACCAATTGGCCCTTCGAGCATAATTTGCAGCGCAGAGGCTATATGATCAGGCTTACCCGCATGCTGTTCCCAATCGTGGGTGTGGCCCGGTATGCGCAAATTCGAAACACTAAATCCACACAATCCCGCCTTGGGTTTCGAACCATTACCGGTCGCACCTTCATCTCGAATTTCACCACCGGACCCGGTTGCGGCACCCGGGTATGGGCTGATCGCTGTGGGATGGTTATGCGTCTCCACCTTGATCTGGATGTTGATTGCTTCCTCTGTACCGCCATAGACCCCGCTGGCAGGGTCGACCATAAACCGATAGCCGGTGGCGCCCTCTATAACCGCTGCGTTATCATCATAGGCGACCAAAGTCCCTGCAGGCTGGGCATTATGGGTTTCCCTGATCATACCGAACAGCGAACTGTCAGCGGCGTCACCGTCTATGTTCCAGCTGGCATTAAATATTTTGTGTCTGCAGTGTTCCGAGTTTGCCTGAGCAAACATCATCAATTCTGCATCGGTGGGGTTGCGCCCGAGGCTTACAAAATTTTCAACCAGATACTCCATCTCATCTTCAGACAACGCAAAGCCTGACACCTGATTGTCCCGACGCAACTGCTCAATCCCGCCGTTGAGCACATCCACTTCTTGTAGAGGTCCCGGCTCGCTTGAAGTAAACAAACTCGATGCTGCCGTCACATCTTTGATAACAGTTTCGGTCATGCGATCAAAAAACAGACCGTAGGCATCATCGTTCAATGCTCCATCTGCCCTCCACGCAATACCGCGCTCGATACGCGCAACATCACTTAGACCGCAGTTATGAGCTATATCTGTCGCCTTTGAAGCCCACGGAGAAATAGTGCCTTGACGAGGAATGACCACAAAATCACAGTGAATAGTTCGCTCTGAGGAAGCATCCAACAGCTCACTGAGTCGCGACTCGGTAGACGATGATATTTCGCCATCGACAAAATAAACCACGTTGGCAGATAGCTGTACCAGGTCCGGGGATAGTGTGCGGCAATCGCGTAGTTTTGCCTCAATGCGAAACGCAGATAATGCGCTACCGCCAAACAGCACCAGCATACTGTTGTTACCTTAGTGAAGAGAGTCAGATTGGAACATCTCAGGCGCTGCATTATCGCATATCCCGACTCTGTTCTGAGGCAATATTTCATTGGATACCAGACGACCAAAAACGCCATGTAGGGATTTTTACTCCGCACACCAAACGGCACGCGCCCGTGACAAGGATATTCCACAGCCAGACCGGCCTACCGAATCAATGTGCCGGAGCCCTCAATCTCAACACTTGCCTATCCTGACAGACTTTGTTGCCGCAAAAAAAAGCCCGCAACATGTGCGGGCTTTCTGCACTACTTGTGTCTCAGCTAATAACTAACGAGCGTACAATTCAACTCGGCGATTACGCGCTCTACCCTCTGCGGTATCGTTAGTGTCAATCGGGCTGCTCTCTCCGAACGCGGTCGGATTCAAACGATATCGATCTAGACCTCGAGCACTCAGATAATCTACCACCGACTGTGCGCGTCTTTCCGATAGGCTCTGGTTGTAACTTTCAGAACCCACGCTGTCTGTATGCGCCGAGACCTCTACCTGCATCTCTGTACAATTACTCAAGGTGTAGGCAATCTCATTCAGAATCAGAGTCGACTCGGTCGTCAGATCAGATTTATCGGTGTGGAATGTAACCCCCTCAAGTACACCACCTAATGCTTCACACGGGTTGGGCACCACTACCGGCGGCGGTGGCGCGGCCGCTGCTACGGCTGGCTTTGGTACCGGCTTGATCACTGGCTTGATCACTGGAGCTTGAGCAAGCTTCGGACGCACGATCTCAGTCTTGCGACCCGTTCGATACATCAAACCTAACTGCGCATACTGTACATCTTCATCAAACGAGATACCTTCTGCACGAATACCCAGCCCGATTGGCGTCATGTACTCTACGCCTGCTCCAAACAGGATATGCGTATCGTTAACCTTCTCAAACGGCACTTCTCCCACGGGTGTGTTGTCCAGAAGACCCACTCCTACACGACCATACGCTGTTAAGCCCTGGCGTCTGAAGCGATGCCGACTACCTCCAGCATACAACAACGCACTCAACCCATTGATGTGATAGTTGATACGACCCTCCTCACCTACCGCTGGAGCTGACAATCCCGCACTACCCAGATCCGCTGAGTGGCCTTCTACTGACAACCACTTGTTGATATCCAAACCCAGTGTCACCT
>CAZQKJ010000563.1:0-2852 GCA_964593315.1 uncultured Granulosicoccaceae bacterium | reverse complement strand
TCATCGCGTGACAGAACCAACCGGGTCTCACCACCCGCCACGTCAAATTCCACCAGCCGCTTTCTAAGCAGTGCCACTAACAGCGACACAGGGAAAGACAACGCCCGACGAGTCATCAGCCGCGGTAGCTCGATTTCATCATCGTCATCGATTATGCGGGTGCGCAAAAAAGCCCAACCCTCAGACTCATCAAGCATAAGCTCCAGGCCCAGCACCGATACGTGATCCCGAATGCGTGGCTGTAACGACAGTAAACTATCCCATCGCACTGGATCTGCTTCCTGATAAACCACACCCTTGAACAGAGGCACCAGTACACGACCGAGGGCAGAATCAACGGCACCTGACTCAACAGAGTCGCCTGCAGTTTGTGGTTCAAATTCCTGTTTTGTCATCGTATATCGATCTTATACTGCAGAGGGTCGCTTGCCGCGCGATTTGCCTGGTTATTGCGAAACATTACCGGCATTGGCTACGGGCGTATCAGAAAAATTCTGGGTAAACTCGCACTGCGCTGAATCAGCGTACCGTCATCGCGCTTTGCCTGCCAGACTATCGTATCGGTGATTGCATCGTTGGTCACACTTTTAAATACAGAGTCCGCCAGTTGCAGCCACGCCACTAGCTCAGCAAGGCCGTCTGTTAGCGGCTTGCGGTCTATCAACTCAGCCACAGAAATCTGCTCGTGTTGTTGCAACTGGCTGTGGGCATGGCGAATGAGCGCTTCACGATCAATAAATATCTGATTGAACAAGGCCATAGCGTCTTCATCTGAGTGCCCGGTACTCAATCCGCTGTCTACACGGGTCTTAGCGGTAGGCTGATGCAGTGGACGCTCCATCGGTAAATCAATGCGGGGAGCCATGCCTTCCATTGCGGCAAATTCACCAGTTGGTGGACTCGATCTGATATCCAGCGCGTGATTTTCGAGCTGCCGGATCACATCCATAATGCGACGGTTCTCTAACCACGCCTGATCATCGAGAAACTGCCGTAACTGCCGCGATAAGCCACGCACCGTGCCCTGCGCGTGCTCGGCTGCCATATGCCAGTCATGATGAACCTTGCGCAAGCGCGCATCCGGTGACAACGGCTCAAGAGCCTCCAATGCCAGCACCCGATTCAACAACTCACCTAACTCTTCCTGCCGTTGCGGTGACATAAGAAAATCAAAGAACGCTTGAAAGCTGCGCCCCTGATCGGTGCCGGTAATCATGTCACGCTCTTCGAGTATTTCAGCAAGCAACTCACCCTTACTTCCCTCCCATCGCGCTATGCGTTCACGAGACTCTCGGTCTAACTGCCGAAAATTTTCTTCAACCTCGCGAAAATCAGATAACAGCTCACGAGCGAGACTGGTGAACTGCTGGAAGCGATCACGGATGCTGGTATCATCAAGCATTGGCAAATGACCTTCATCAATGCGCGCTATTTGAGCATCGATATCTGCCCTGCGCCGTAATAATTCGCTGCGTCTTGATTGCGGATCATCGTCGGTACCCTCACTGATCTGTTTCAAAAGTTCAAACAAGGTGAGCAGTCTGGACTCGGTTGCGACAAACTGTCGTCCAATCAAAGACTGCAACCAACTGATGGTCTTTTCCGTGGCGGGGGTTAAATCATAGGACGGCTCATCCGAATCATTGGCATAGAACCGTCTAATCCAACCTTGTTCCGGTGCCGCCCAGTCATTGAGATACTCCTGCGCAGGCTTAGGGAATACACTTTCACCCGCTGTTTGACGACGAGCGAACAGTTCATCCTCAAGCGCTTCTATCAATTCACCTTGCGCAATCACTCGTACATTGGGAACAACAAATACACGCTCCAGAAAACTGACAATCAGCGGCGCGTTGTCGGCGCGGAGTAAGCGCCACGCAGGATGATTCCTTCGCAGCTGCAGCAGTGTATCGAATTCTAGTGGCATGGCTGCACTATATCAGTAGGAATCTGGCCTTGCCTTAATCTCCGCAATAACTATTGAAAGGCAGAATTTTCGAGAACAGCTTCTGTCCCGCCACCCATAGAAAGCAGCACCGCCACACAAAAGATTCAGCCTGAGAACATGTGATATAAATCGCACTTTTCACCGCAATGTTTCATAGGCTCCCAACCATACTCCATGCGGATGAGAATTGGGCTCTCGAAGTATCTACGGCGATATCGCCAGAAGTACCCATACAGTACCAACGTTATTGACGCGGCCTTTGTATCTTTAACAAAACGATACGACTATTTCTGGCTAAAATGTGCCCTCCCGCGCCGGACGCTTAAATCATTTCACTTTGAGTTTTCCAGCAAACCATTAGCAATGAGAAACAACAATGAGCTTTGAAAATATTCTGGAAAAAGCCACCAAAGATATAGAGCAATTTGGCTGGTCAACAATGTATGTTGATGCTAACCGTGAACGGGGCATGGAGTCGTTCTCACACACAATCGGTTTTGAGAAAACTTATGGTCACCCTGAAGTTATCGTCTTTGGACTTCCGGCTGAATCGGCTCATAATATATTGAGCGCGATAGCCCACGCAATCAAAGAGGGAGAGTCAATGCCCTTACATACACCCGTACAAAACATCCTAAGCGGTGATTTCAAAGTTCTTTTCAAACCTCTTATCACTGATGCATACCACGACTACCTGAATGTCGCTGTCAGTAGTTATGGCACGCCGGAATTCCGTACTCAGATAATGTTTTGGCCAGACAAAGACGGCTTCTTTCCTACCGATGACAGTTACAGCATTCAGGGACAGCTCACAGCATTAAAGCTAATTTCTGCATCTGAAGTGTTTGATGTATCGGCCCTGGGAGCTCCTAAAAAGTTGCACTAAGTAGAATATCAGTGTTTG
>CAZQKJ010000562.1:0-2867 GCA_964593315.1 uncultured Granulosicoccaceae bacterium | reverse complement strand
TTAAGTCAGAGATTCAATTAGTGGAATCAATTCACATCAACCACTACCTGCCCGGTAGATACGCGCTCTGTATGGGCCGGGCGCCAGAAAAAACTGCGACTGCAAAAATAAAGTGCTCGCTTGAATCGTAAGCGTGACACGGATCACTTCATATCGTTTCAAAATGCTTACACTACGAACCAACATCTTAACAGATGTATGCACATGTCGAGGCCAGGCGACATTGTTGATTGTTTTAACTCAAAGGTAATCACACAATGAAACTGCTAAACAAAGCTTCTCTCTCACTCCGGAAATTTCACACCCGACTGCTCGAAATTGCGGCGATTGTGCACTTGATTCGCGCAATTCTCGCAGCGGCCATCTTGATCCTTGGCCTCGCGACAGGTTTGTTCGAGGAACTCCGATTGTTACAAGAGCTATCAGCGAATGGTTTTACCTGACAGCCGGGATAGCCTGGTTGGTGCAGAAGATACGAGTACACAGACGCCGAACTTCGTGTGGCGAATCAGCTAAGTGGGGTTGTATTTGCAGATGCTAAGTGATGGTCGCCGAACGGCGACCATCATACATCGCTGACTTACTTTACTTGATTGCTGACTCGCAGAAAGTTAGCCATGCCTTCAACATTCAAAGCCAACCAGTTATCGTACTGGCCCCAATCCTTATAATCGCTCATCGTCACTTCTTCTTTAAGCACATCAACAGACTTGCCTGCTTTAAGTCCGGTAAGCACCTCTGTTTTCAGGTTCTCCATGTACAGGCGAACATCGGTAGCATCTGATTTCACTCCTACATTACCGTGCGCTGGCGCAAATACTTCAAAATCAAGCGATTCGATTTTTTCGATCTGGCTAATCCAGTTATCAATGTTGGCACCACCCATGTTTCTCCACGGAAGTCGTTTTGGTGAGGCAACATCAGTAATAAAAGCAACATTCGAAGGCCGCACTACCACGGCGATCAAGTCTGTGCCGTGACCCTCACCAAGCCAGGTAAGTTCAAAGCCTTTGTCTCCGGATTTGAACTCATAGGTCTTACCAAACCGTTTAGTAGGCACTACACCGTCTATATCTGCAGGGGCATTGACATGCGCGATCACCGCAGCGTTTTCGGCAAGCACTGCACCACCGGACGCGTGATCACCATGACTGTGACTATATATAAGATGCGTAACCGGCTTATCCGTCAGCTTGCCTGCCTCTTCTTTTATCCATGATGCAAATTCCGCATTGATTGGATCGGTAACCACGACACCTTCGTCGGTCACAACCACCATAGAGTAGTGGAAATTATTCTGAAAACGATATACGTCTTTCGCTACTTCTGTGACTGACCGCTTTGCATCGCTTTGAGCATGAACAGATTGCATCTGGAAACCAGCGGTTACAGTGATAGCAATTGCAAGTAGTATTTTTTTCATAAAGGCTTTCCTTACAAGACAATAGATTTACAGAAACGATTCCGACGGTTATTTCACGCCGAAACCAAAATAGTACGCGACTGAAAACTAAAAAAACCCGATAACCAGCGACACAGAATGCCTCACTAGCTATCGGGTCTGGAGCACATTAATGCGCTGCTTACTTGGCTTTAAGCTCGCTATTGATAGTGACGGTTATCGGACCGGTTGAGAATCCACCGACTCCGAACGATTGATGATCAATCTCAGTGGTGGCTCTGATGCCGACCCACTCACCTTTGTAGTAGTCAAAGGATTTTCCCAGCGGGTGCTCACCCTGATGCGTCAGCTCGGTTTGTAAAGTAACCGGTTGCGTCACACCGTGGATAGTTAAATCCCCCATGACATCCAAGGTTGTATCACCGGTAGATTTCACCGATGTGCTGACGAATGTCATGGTGGGGTATTTCTCGACATCAAAGAAATCGGCACTTTTAAGATGATCATCCAATGCTTCAAAACCACTGGACACACTGGCGGTGTCGATCTCTACGGTGATAGTAGAGTCTTCGATGTTGTCAGCCATTTCCAGCGTGCCGGTCGCTTTCGTGAACTCACCGTTTTGATTCGTAACGCCAACATGGCTCCAGCCAAACATGATTTCCGTATGGCCCTGATCAGTTACAAAGGTTGTGTCCGCCGATACGCTGAAAGACACCATTGACGCTATCGCGGCAGCAACTGCCAGGTGTGAAGAAGAATTCCGCATTAGACTTAATCTCGTTTTGTGTAAGAAAGATGATGTATCCGAGCGCCGAAGCATGAAAAAACGTGTGGACGAGTGCTTAGTTAATAACGACCCTGAATAATCGCATTAGTTCCCAGATTGTCAGGTTTTTTTTACCGGAACCCGCACCGCATAAGGGCTGCGCATCACTTAGGTCGTAGCTACCGGACCCACGATACCCCTTTAATTACCTCATTAACAAGTCCGATTCTATGGGGTAAAACCGGTTAGCAGATTTTCTCAATGAGGCAGCTGTCAATGCCTCAACGCCATAGACCTCCACACTCGCGCTTTTTCGAGTTCTGATTCTATCCACTAACAGATCAAAATCTCCATCGCCAGACAACAGAACAATCACATCACTGTCTTCTGCATACTCTATGGCGTCCAGCGCAATGCCCACGTCCCAATCGCCCTTCGCTGAGCCATCGGCGCGTTGTATATAAGGTTTTAGTTTCACTTCAAAGCCGATGGCTTTGAGTATATTCTGGAACTGCTGTTGTTTTTCATCTTTTCTGTCGGTGGCATAGGCGGTGGCATTGACAACTTTGCGACCCTTCGTAGCCTGAGCCCAGAACTTGTTGTAATCAAAGTGACATCCGTAGGTTTGCCTGGTCGTGTAGTACACATTTTGCACATCGACCAGAATAGAGACTGATTGCATAAATACCCAACTCG
>CAZQKJ010000561.1:1735-2870 GCA_964593315.1 uncultured Granulosicoccaceae bacterium | reverse complement strand
AGAGGTTCATGCGATTGGAACTGTCCGATCTAATGGAGAACCTGGAGCCGGGCTAACCTACACCGGAACTAATTTCGAATGGTCTACCCCGCTTTAATATCTAAGAAAAAAATACTATGATTGAAGACAATTTTGAAACTAGAGTTTATGTGACTTCTAAAGAAGACATTGACGATAAGCTGACCATTGAATTCAGCACTCTGCACGCCTGCTACCTTGAAGACGGCAAGGCTGTTTTCCGAGTATTTATTGCGGAGGAAGGCAAATGGATTCCCTCATCGAAGGATTCCTCCAACACAATACAAGAACAAATCATTGATGAGAATGGAGACCCTGCCACAAGGGAAGTCGAGACAATAACTTCAGAGAAGTTAGCGACTGATTCATTTCATTTCGATCCTTGCGAGCTGGTCGGGAAAGACCCTATTTTAACAGCGACACATAAGTTTGGTGCGATTCCCTCCAAAGTTAAGGACTACTTGAAATCTATTGGCTTTAGCGCGTCCAGCTTAATTGACGGGACTAGGTTTACCCTCGCGAGCGTTAAAAATAAGCCTATCAATGTTTATAATGGCGAAGAAGTTTTAAAATTTAATTCGTAATGAACAGAAACGTCTCAACTTTCTCTGAGTTTCAAGCTGCTACGCAGGACTCTAATGTCACTAACATCAGCCCATGCGGGAACATCGTTATCCCTAGCGGGACGAAAACGACCATTCCTGAAACTCAAACTCTTATAGCAATAAATGGAGGATTAGATTTCCAAGGTGGAACAGGGCAGGTTGAGATTAATGGCTGGATCAATCATAATCCTACAAGCCAAATATTTTTCAATACTATCACTCTTCCTGACAATCCTGTCTGGCAAGGGCCTCCCGGTCTCCGGACTGATTCAAGGCCCTCAGTTTATGGAAACGGATCTTGGATAAGACATGCGGGATATTGGGGGATGAATGTAGATGCTTGGACAGCCATTCAATCAGCTATTGATTCGGTCCCGAGAAACGTGATCGGACGCATGGAGGGCGGCCACGTAAGGATCCCTTCGGGCACTCATCGAATCCAAAAGAGATTCGATATTTCTTATCGATTTGCAATGGATATTCAAGGAGAAGGGCAATGGAATACAGAGTTA
>CAZQKJ010000561.1:0-1635 GCA_964593315.1 uncultured Granulosicoccaceae bacterium | reverse complement strand
CGGGCGAGATTCCTTATGTTGGCCCTGGCGGGACTCAAGGGCAAGCCAGCTACAATAATCTGATTCATAACCAAGCAGGCAGAACGATTACAACCTTATGAAGACTCTTTTTCTATTTCCTATCATCTTGGCCTCTTGCTCTCTCTCCCAAGACGACGACAGAAGCTCAAGCCTAACCCCCCTTCCTGATGAAACTCAGATCGTGGTAGAGCTAGAATCTACTGAGCATTCCCATGATGAGTTTGAAAATTTATCTCGGTCAATCCAAGATCTACGTGAACGAATTATAAGCTTAGAGAAAAAGCCAGACGTCTCGATTGAATATGTAGGTCAAGAAGCTGAAGCAATCAGGGATATCATGAAAAACTCATACCTACTCTACCCATACGTAAAATGAAATACATCATCGTTACTCTCCTCCTCATTCCCATTATTACTCTCACATCATGTGCGAGACTCCAGCCATCTTTTAACCCAAGCGGAGACACCAAGATTTGCGTAGGCCCTGCCTGCATTGAACTTATCCCATCAAAATAAAATGAATATCATCACAGACCTATTATTTAGCACAAGCCTTAGAGCCAGTTTCTCACGTGTAGTTGTCACCGGCATCGGCTGGTCGCTCTCAGCCCTTACAGGATTAGCGATTTTTGCAGACCTTGAACTTCCCGATGCCGAGTGGGTACAGAGCACAGCGGTATTTGTCACCTCAATCCTAGCGACTCTTTTGGCGCACGTGGTCTCATTAATTTCTACTAAGTTCCAGAAAAACGAACAACCGAAGTAATGGGATACGAACTAGTAGGCAAAGTCTGGGACTTGGAAGAGTTCGAGAAGTATGTGAACAGGAACAAGGCGAAGCTTTCGTGGGCTTCTTCTGTTACTATGCACCATACAGCTAGCCCTTCTCTCAATCAGCGTCTCAAAGGCTGGACTATCCAGCACATGAAGAACTTGCGTCACTTCTACCAGAACAAGCTGGGTTGGAGTGCTGGGCCTCATCTCTTCACAGATGAAGATCAAGTCTTTGGGATGTCGAGTCTCTTCAGGCGTGGTGTTCATGCTCGTTCCTTCAACCGTTACTCTATCGGAATTGAGGGGCTAGGCAACTTCGATCATGAGAAGCCCACAGAGGGCCGAGGACTCGAAGTGTGCAAGACCAGCGCGGCATGCGTAGCAATCCTCCTCAAGGCCATGGGACGTCCAATAAATGTCTCTACCGTAAAGTTTCATCGATTCGATAAGAAGACCTCCAAATCTTGTCCAGGCAAGCTAGTCAATTATCAGTGGTTCATCGATATGGTGAGAGACTACGCTGACAATGGATACGAGAACGAAGACTCCACCGAAGCAGTTATCCTAGCTGATACCGCTCCTAAGATTCCTAATTGGAATGAGTATGAGGCCTATGCTGGTCGTTACTTCGCTCCTGTGAAGCGTTTACTCATGCACGTAGGAATGAGCGAGAGTGCTATCTGGAAGGCCCTGAAAGTCAAAGGAGGCAAGTTTGTGCTCGGAGACAACGAGCTTGAGCTAGCCTACTATGATAGAGACAAAAAAGAGACATGGGCTCCAGTCGATGAAATCCTCAATATTAACAAAGTATCTTAATAATTCATCAAGTGATAGAGTTTC
>CAZQKJ010000560.1:0-2880 GCA_964593315.1 uncultured Granulosicoccaceae bacterium | reverse complement strand
CTATCACACCATGGAACTTCCCCAACGCAATGATTACCCGCAAGGTCGGGCCTGCGCTCGCCGCCGGTTGCACCATGGTGGTGAAGCCTGCGGAATTTACACCGTTGTCAGCATTGGCAATGGCCGAGCTCGGCGACAGAGCCGGTATACCTGCAGGGGTGTTCAGTATCGTACCGACCAGCACTGCAGCAGACGTTGGCGGTGTGTTAACCGGTTCACCGGTAGTCAGGAAGCTGTCTTTTACAGGCTCTACCGCCACGGGCAAGCTGCTGATGCAGCAGTGCGCGGACACCGTTAAGAAAGTATCGATGGAGCTTGGCGGCAACGCACCGTTTATTGTCTTTGACGATGCAGATATCGATGCCGCGGTTGCTGGTGCGATGATGTCTAAGTATCGAAACTCCGGACAAACCTGTGTTTGTACTAACCGCTTTATTGTGCAGGATGGCGTCTATGACCAGTTTTGTACAAAGCTTGCGGCAGCTGCAGCAAAACTCAAAGTGGGTGCCGCAGACTCTGGTGATACTGATCAGGGGCCGCTTATTAATCAGGCTGCTGTAGATAAAGTTGTCTCGCATATAGAAGACGCTGTGGCTAACGGTGCGAGGGTGGTAACAGGCGGCGCACCGCACGAGTTGGGTGGTCTTTTTTACCAACCTACTGTGTTAGCAGATGTAAGCCCAGCAATGAAAGTTGCCAAAGAAGAAACCTTTGGCCCGGTGGCACCGGTGTTCAGGTTTAAGGAAGAGTCTGAAGGTATTGCTATGGCTAACGCTACTGAGTTTGGCCTGGCGTCCTACTTCTATTCACGTGACATTAACCGCGTTTGGCGTGTGGCAGAAGCGCTGGAGACGGGCATCGTCGGGATTAATGAAGGTATTATCTCAACCGAAGTCGCGCCCTTTGGTGGCATTAAAGAATCCGGCATCGGGCGGGAAGGTTCAAGGTACGGTATTGAAGACTACCTGGAGGTCAAATACCTCTGCATGGGTGGTGTGTCTTAGTTTATGCCGTTTGAAAGCGCACCATAAAAACACTGCTATAAAAACATATAGCGTCCAACCACTCGAAGGTCAGGTTAACTGACCTCGTTAGAAGTTGGGTCATAAGTATTGATGGTTCGTTCCGTCATCGCAATAAAGCAGTACAGATCTGTCTATACATTAACGCTCGCCAATCCAGCGTCGAGCGCGCTTAAAATACCGGTCACTTCAGCCTCAGTTATAACAAGCGGTGGCGAAAGAATAATGTTGGGGCCGGACACACGCACCATGACGCCGTTTTCATAAGTGGTTTTATAAATCTGTGCAGCGACTGCTTTATCGGGCATTGATTTGGTGGCTTTGTCTGAAGTCAGTTCCAGTGCACACATTAAGCCGTGACCGCCTCGAACATCGCCAACAATGTCGTGCTTTTGCGCTAATTGTGACAGTCCTTCATGCAACTGCCTACCGCGACTGGCGGCATTGTCAATGACATTTAAGCGTTTGGTTTCTGCAATGCAGGCAATGGCTGCGGCAGCACCTACAGGGTGACCTGAATAGGTGTAGCCTGATCCAATCATACCGCCTGCTGTTTGATCCTGCTCAAACACATCGGCTACCTTTTCATTAAGCATGGTGGCGCCAAACGGGAAGTAGCCATTGGTAATTGCTTTAGCGGTACACATCATGTCTGGCTGCACACCCCATAACCTTGAGCCGGACCATGCACCGGTGCGGCCATAGCCTGTAATCACTTCATCTGCAATCAGCAATATGCCGTGTTGATCGCAAATTTTTCGTACCGCTGGCATAAAGCTTTTGTGAGGTGGTATGACTCCACCAGCACCGAGTATCGGCTCCATAATAAATGCCGCAATGGTAGATGCTCCCTGAAAAGCTATTTCGTCTTCAAGTGCTGCGATACAATACGCTGCCAGTTTTTCCGGATCAGTTTCGTTAAACGGGTTTCTGTAGGTATACGGTGCCGGAATATGAAAACAACCCGGCATCAGTGGTTCGTACTGGGTGCGAAAATTAGCGTTACCGTTGATCGATGCGCCGCCGGTATGGGTGCCGTGATAACCTTTTTTAAGACTTAAGTATTTTGTACGGCCGTGTTCCCCACGCAGTTTGTGATACTGACGCGACAGCCGTAAGGCAATTTCAATACTATCTGAACCGCCGGAAGTAAAAAACGAACGTACCATCCCTTCCGGTGAAAAGAAATCCTGCAGTGTTTCGCTTAACTCAATGATCTTATCGTTGGTAGTACCGCGAAAGATTGAGTAGTAGGGCAGCTCATTGAGCTGATCTGCTATCGCTTTTTTGACGGGTTCACAGGAGTAGCCGAGGTTTACATTCCACAGTCCGCCGACTGCATCAATTAACATGCGGTTGTCTACATCGCGGATCATGCTGCCCTCACCACCGGTTATGATTGCCGGTGGCTTTGCCTGCATTTCGGCAGGGTGTGCCATCGGGTGCCACAGGTGTTTGGCGTTATGCGCTTTCAGGAAGTTAGATTCTTTCATAGTTCATCTATATGTATTGTTCGGGTTTACTACAACGAATTCCATTTTGAAGATAAATCACCCGGCACTGTGCCACCCAAATTTTGCGTTAGCTGCAGACTGGTCTGTGCCAGTGGTTTAACCAACGCTTTGCGTTTCATTCGCGAGCGTGGAGTCGCTATGGCTACAGTACCTATAGCCACGCCTGTATTGTCAAAAAACGGCATTGCTACAGAGCAAACTTCCGCCTCATAGAATTGGTCTGAATAGGAGTAGCCAGCCTTTCGGCTTTTGCTCACCAACAAATGTACTTTCTCTGTGGTATCGGCGGTTAAATCGGTAAAGGTCGGCAGTGTGCTGTTGCTGATGACGTGTAAATAATCCTC
>CAZQKJ010000559.1:0-2880 GCA_964593315.1 uncultured Granulosicoccaceae bacterium | reverse complement strand
CGTAACAACCTTTTGAACAAATGTTAATAAAAGTGAACGCTAAATTACCATCGACACGAAACTCCATGTCTATCCGTTAAAGGTACCCGACACCAAGTTTACTTGTGCAAAGCAGCAGTACATACTGAAAAGAGAACTTCGCAGTGAACTGATTTATTCATACTTTCAACATCAGGGGAAAATTTCGTGAAAGATTTGAAGAATAGTGGTGTGAGGTCTACAGCATTGTTGACCGCGTCTTTACTGACAACCATTAGTCTCTTACCGGTGAACACACTGTTTGCCGAGACAGAAGCCAGTGGCGCAGTATGCGAGGCACTCGGTACAAATACGGCATTAGACAAAGAAACCATAGAAACTCGTATTGCCTGCTACGGCGATGATGTAATTCACCTGAGCCACCTGGTTGAACAGCTTGTTGATGAACGCGATGAATTACTTGTCACAGCACAAGACAGCACATCAAAACTTGACGAATATCAGCAGCAGCTTGAACAAAGACAAAACAGCATGCAGCGCCTTCAGGAACGCGCGGCAAGCCTGACGGAACAGATCGATCAAATAACCGCTGACCGCAACCAGATTCGCAACCAACTTTACGGAATCATTAACGAAGGTAAGGATCGTTCCGTCGAGCTGGAGGCCAACGAGAAACTCTTTGAAAGTTTTTCTGAAAGCTATGTTACCCAAAGTATAGAAATAGAAGAGCTTCGCAAAAAGCTTGCAGAATTCGAGAGTCAAAATACTGATCTCACAACGCAAAGCGAAGAACTGGCATCGGCCAAAAGTGAGCTCGAAACAGAAAACCAAAGCCTGGCTGATAAAATCACAGGCCTGGAACAGTCAGTAGCTGATTTGACTGAGGAAAAAACTCAACTGGAAACAGAACTCGCAGACACCAACAATCAAATGGAGTCAATGAAAAACCAGTTGATGGAAAACGCTGAAATCTCACAGCAGCAATTAAGTGAAATCAGTGACCTCAAAACAGCACTCGACGAATCAGAAAAAGCACGACTGGATCTCGAGGGTCAAATTAGCAGCCTGAATGAAAACCACTTGGCAGCAATCACGCCACTCAACGACCAGATCACCTCACTCGGCGACGAAATCAGCAGCCTGAAGGAACAACAACTTGCCTTGCAGAATCAATCAGACCTGGAGCAGCAGCAGGCTGATGAAAGATCTGACCAGATGCAGGCAACACTTGAAGCACGCGACAGAAAAATTGTTGAGCTATCGCAGGCCAGGTTGGCATTAAACTCGGAGCGCGCAGAGCTACTCGGAAAAATCACTTCTCTTGAAGATGAATACCTTAAGCAGTCGCTTGGCTTTCAGGATCATGTCAAAGAACTTGAAGGCGATATATCTCAGCTGACGCAGGATAAGTCAGCGCTGGATGATGAACTGCAAAGTCAGAAAACAGCCAACGAAGAACTCAAACTCAGCGCCGAACAAACAAGCACTCAAAACGCGGAACTTGAAGACGCCGCCTCTGCACTGCAGGTAAAACTGCAAACTGCAGAGACGTCCGCTGCTGACCTTCAAGCCAATCTTGACGACCTGACAGAACAGGCTGCCACTGACCAGGGTAATTATCAAAAGCAAACTCTTAGCTTTCGAAATCAAGCCAAAACGCTTAAAAATACGATCTCTCAGCTGACGCAGGATAAGTCCGCTCTTGATGATGAACTGCAAAGTCAAAAAACCGCGAACGAAGAACTCAAACTCAGTGCCGAACAAAGCAGCGCACAAAACGCCAGGCTTGAGGATGACGCATCTGCACTGCAGGTAAAACTACAAACCGCAGAGACATCCGCTGCCGATCTGCAGGCAAATCTCAATGACCTGACAGAACAATCAGCTGCTGAAAAAGACAAACTCAGCTTGAATGTAGCCGAGCTCGAGGCACAACTGGAAAAGGCTTCCGCCGATCAAAAAGCACTGACTGCCAATCTCATGGCAACCGAAAAGAAGAGCATGGAAACCAGCGATCGGCTGGAGTCATTGAAAAGCGACACAGAGACACTCAAGTCGCTGCTGGCTATGAGCCGCACACACGGCAAAAATGCCGATAGCACACTGGCAGAATTGCGAACAGAGTTAAACGCATCCAATAGCAGACTGGCAAAAAGACAAGATGAACTGGATGCATTGGTTGCAGAAAAAGCCCGCATCGAAAATTCATTACGGGCCACTGCTAACCAGACAAAAACTCAGGCCCAGGCCATAGAGCAAGCGTTGCGCGATGCAGGCCACGATGACGTTCAGGTATCGATGGGAGAAGATAATACGATTGCTATATTGCTCGGCTCCGGTCAGCTTTTCAATACCGGTAGCTCAGCACTCACTGTGGCAGGCAAAAATGTTCTCAACGATCTGGCAGAGACGTTCTCAAAAGTTGAAGATCGGCGCATCATAATCAACGGTCATTCCGATAATGTCCCGCTCGGTCCAAAGCTTGCCGCGATTTTCACAGATAACTATGGTTTGTCTCTGGCGCGCGCACTATCAACTGCCGAATACTTTAAAACTGCAGGCTCGATTGCAGCAGACCGCATGGCTGTTAGCGGGTTTGGGGATACAAAACCGCTCGATCCGGAAGATACTCCGGAAGCCAGACGGAAGAACAGAAGAGTAGAAATCCAGCTCGCACCTGTTGGTGACACCGTCGCAAGCGCGCAGTAGTTGTGCTTATTTAATACGGGATTTAGCGTCCACTTAGGACGCAGAATTCTGGAGCAAAGAGCCGGCAATGTCCGGCTCTTTTTATTATCGAACAGTGGCAGGCTGGCGTAGGACTTCTTTTTGTGTGGCGCCCCATACTACGACGCTGCCGTCACTTTTTAGGGCAACACTGTAGTACTCACCCGCACAGAC
>CAZQKJ010000558.1:0-2882 GCA_964593315.1 uncultured Granulosicoccaceae bacterium | reverse complement strand
ACCGTTCTGCTTATCGGCTGGTGAACCGGTGTGGCAAACGCATTGTCAAATAGTGTGCGAGTATTATGCGTTGAAATGTGGCAAATACCTAATCAACTGTTGTGAGTAATAATTAAGAGCGGTCTAATGGCAGATGCATTCGGCGGCATACTGCCACTGTTGATTTTGCAAGTTTTACGAATAAACCTGGAGTAGGTCAGTATCAAATATTTGAAATCCACCTTATGGATAGCTGCGGTCGGAATGCCGTTGGCTGGAATCTCAGAGGAGCTTGCAAAACCGCAATTGGAGATCGGCGTGGCTGGAGCTGGTATCAGCTCGGCTGCCTATCCCTCTTCATCGGTGACCAGTAACCGCGGGTTTATAGTGCCGTGGTTTGTCTATCGGAGTGAGAAGGTACAGGTCAAAGACGGTGGCGTTAAGCTGATCGCCTATCAGAATGACTGGCTGACTGTTGATGTCGGGATCGGTGGATCTCTGAACGCAGATACCTCCATAACACCCATTCGAGAAGGTATGCCGGATATAGATTTCATATTCGAAGCTGGCCCGCGCTTTGATGTATCGATCAAAGATGATTCCACTGGCGCGTGGCGAGATAGAGTGAACTGGGTTACTGCCTATCGTTTTGCTGTTTCAACCGACTTTAAAAGGCTGGACTATCGGGGGCCGCTTCTGAATACAGAATTGGTATACCGCAAGGATGGTATCGGCGATAACCGCTTATCTTTTGATGTGTCACTCGGCGCAACCTGGGCCGAGGAGCGCTTACAGGATTATTTCTTTGAAGTGGCTCCTGAGTTTGTCACATCGGACCGGGCGCGCTTCGATGCACAAGCAGGATTCCTCGGGCTGGATCTTTCGGCGGGAATTCAGTTTCAACCTACAAAACGTGTCAGTGCATTTGTTGGTGTGGGGGTATCTTCATTCGATGGTTCAAGAAACGAAGACAGTCCGTTGTTTGAAGAAGATCTAAACACGCGTGTGATCGCAGCACTCAGTTGGGAGATTTATCGTAGCAAGAAGCTGGTGACTGCATCGGGTGAGTAATTGATGATGTCAGGGTGTTACGGGGCCTGCAAGATTTAGCACCGGTCGTTAAAGAGATCTACCAGGATGCGGCAGTCACCTTAAGGCTTTACACTTAGGGTATTTAGCTGACAGGTAAATCGGTGTCATCGAAAGAATCCGGCTCTTATTTGCCCGCGCTTTTGAGCGTGCATATTGCAACCTTGCTGTTTGGGCTCGCCGGTGTATTGGGGGCGGTGGCAGGGCTTAACGCGTTTGAAGTTACCTTTGGCAGAACACTGTTCGCCTCTGTTGCACTGTTAGCTGTTTGTTACTACTTTAAAAGGCCCACTACATCCAATACCGTGCGGCCGGTTCTGACACTGATGGTGCTTTCCGGTGCGCTGTTAGCGTTCCACTGGGTGGTTTTTTTTGCCAGTATTCAGGTTTCTACTGTCGCAATCGGGTTGGTCACGTTCTCTACCTGTCCGGTGTTTGTGGCACTTTTCGAGCCTCTGTTCTTCCGCGAGAAATTTAAATTAACATCGCTGTTAGCCTCTTGCTGTGTCTTGTCAGGTGTGGTGATTATCTCGGGTGTCCACTCCGGTGATGTTGCTTATTTGCCTGGAATACTGCTGGGCATTAGTAGCGGGGCGAGCTTTGCGGTTTTACAGTTGCTCAATCGCAAGCTGGGCGCTGCATCCGGACCGGTAGTGACAGCATTGATACAAAATGCGGTTGCCACTATATTGTTGTTGCCCGTTGTTGTGCTCGGTCTCGGTGCTATACAATTAAACCAGTGGGCGCTATTGATATTTCTGGGAGTAGGCTGCACAGCGCTTGCGCATACGCTTTTTATCGACGCTTTAAAGAGTATAAAAGTAGCGACTGCGAGCTTGATAGCGGCAGTGCTTGAGCCGCTTTACGGTATTGCGTTGGCGGCGCTATTTCTGGCGCAGCTGCCGCCCCCTAATGTGATGATGGGTGGCAGTATTATCCTGATTACCGTGTCAGTTATGACGCTCCAAAGTAGAAAAACCTGAGTTCCAGAGGCTGGTTTTAATAGTTCAAAGGGGATGCAAATGATTACTGTCTACGGTGATATGCAGTCTGGTAACTGCTACAAGGTCGCTTTGATATTTTCACAGCTCGGGATTGAACATCAATGGTTGCCTGTTAGCGTTGTGAACGGAGAAACTCGCACTGATGAATTTCTAGCGTTAAATCCTGCGGCTCAAATACCTGCAGTTATACTGGAAAACAAAGAAGTATTGACGCAATCGAATGCGATACTCAATTATTTTGCAGAAGGCAGTGAGCTGATGCCGAATGATCCTCTGGCCAGGGCGCGAGTGCAGGAGTGGCAGTTTTATGAACAGTACAACCATGAACCGACAATCGCTGTCAGGCGATTTATCAGTAAATTTCTTGGCATGCCGGAAGACAGACGCGCACAGTTTGAGAATCTGGAAGAGGGAAGTTACCGTGCCTTGCAAGTGATGGATAATCACTTGAGCAAAAAAACCTATCTTGTAGCAGGGAGCTATAGCGTTGCGGATATTAGCCTGTACGCCTACACCCATGTTGCAGATGAAGCCGGTTTAGACCTGGCGCGTTTTCCCGCAATTGGTAAATGGTTGGAAAGAGTACGTGGACAATCCGGATATATCGGTATGGACGGCTTACATTGACCATTGTGAGTGTTACCAGCGCAAAAGCTGCCATGAAATTTTCTCACGACAACACACTGCCTAAGTTCGCGGTTTTCATTCACACAAGTATCACAATCACCAGAGCAATCTTATGAGTGTAGCGCAGGGTCGCGACTTTCTTGCAATACCGGGTCCGACTGTCATCCCGGATCAAGTCCTGAG
>CAZQKJ010000557.1:0-2883 GCA_964593315.1 uncultured Granulosicoccaceae bacterium | reverse complement strand
CCGAGCTCTTTTCCAACGGCCTCGGCGACACGGTGACAAATTTTCTCGACATCTTTGGCCACCCTGCCCTCAACCATCACGCGGACCACAGGCTCGGTACCCGACGGTCGCAACAGCACACGCCCGGTATCACCCAGCTCAGCTTCAGCATCGGCTACTACCTGCTGCACCTTTTCATTGTCATTCAGTGCTTCGCGATGACTCAATGGAACATTCACTAACACCTGCGGATAATGCGTCATACCAGCTCTGAGTGTCGCCAGTTGCTCTCCTGACTCCTGCACGTAGGCAAGAATCTGCAGTGCTGCAACCAATCCGTCACCGGTAGTAGTACGATCAAGGCAAATGATATGTCCTGATGACTCGCCACCCAGCATCCAGTCCCGCTTGCGCAGCTCTTCCAGTACATAACGATCACCGACTTTCGCACGCACGAAATCAACACCCAGTTCTCGCAAACCGTGCTCCAGACCGAGATTACTCATCAGCGTGCCAGAGACTCCTGGCACCGCAACGCCGCTGTCCAGACGTGACTTAACCAATACATAAAGCAGCTCATCGCCGTCAACAATCTCACCGCGATGATCGACCATGATCAGTCGGTCTGCATCTCCGTCGAGTGCCACACCAACATCTGCACGCTCCATCAATACGTGGGCACGCAACAAATCCGGTGAGGTAGCGCCGCAATCGCGATTAATATTTAAACCATCGGGCTCAGCACCGATTGAAACGACCGTGGCTCCCAGCTCTTCAAAAACGCCTTTGGCGATGTGGTAAGCCGCACCATTGGCAGAATCAACCACGATTTTCATCTTGTCGAGTCTCAGACCTGACGGGAAAGTGCTTTTACAGAATTCTATGTAACGTCCCGGCGCATCGTTAATCCGCTCGACTCGTCCCAAGTCAGCGGAATCGACCGTTTCCATATCCTGATCCATCAGATCTTCAATGGCCTGCTCTGTCTCATCCGGCAGTTTGGTACCTTCAGCCGAGAAAAACTTCACACCATTATCGTAATACGGGTTGTGCGATGCACTGATGACGACCCCGGCTGCCGCACGGAACGTGCGCGTAAGATAAGCCACCGCAGGTGTTGGCATCGGGCCCAGCAAACGCAGATTGATGCCTGCAGATGACATCCCGGCTTCAAGTGCCGATTCGAAAAGATAGCCGGACACGCGGGTGTCTTTTCCAATCAACACATCCTTGTTGCCTTCTGCCGCCAGAACCTTTCCGGCTGCCCAACCCAGTTTCATCACAGTCGCTGCAGTCATTGGCTCTACACCAACGCGACCACGCATGCCATCCGTTCCGAAGTACTTTCTCGCCATAACTCAAAACCAGTAGATAATCAGGGTGCCGCAGACTCTCACCCGTAAACCCTGTGCGCACGCACGGGACAGGCGAAAGTTATCGGCAGGTTGCCAAAATTATAGAGCAGATTAAGAAAAAGGCCGCGAAAGTCGCGGCCTTATTGATTTTAGATCTGTAACAACCGGTTTCACATCAGTCTTTAGTATCAGTGGCCGGTTCCAACACCCGTGTCAGGACCCGCTTAGCTGGCGGGATCCGGGTCAGGATCTGCCACTGACGGTGGCGGAGCGCTATCACCTACGGCAGGCTTAGGCGTTTCTTCCACCTGAACTGCAGAGCCGTTTTGCGGACCGCTGCCGCCGCTGCCATTGTCTGTCCAGCCAGATGGCGGATCAGGTACACGACCTTCCATGATGGCATCGATCTGGGCTACGTCGATAGTTTCGTATTTCATCAATGCATCAGACATCAGATGCAGCTTGTCCAGGTTAGTGCGCAGAATGTCCTCGGCACGCTGGTAATTGCGATCAATGATAGCGCGAACTTCGGTATCGATAGACTCTTTGGTAGAGCCTGAAATCTGCTTCGGCTGAGCGCTGCTGCGACCCAGGAACACCTCACCTTCTTCTTCGCTATAGGCTAGCGGGCCAAGGTTATCTGATAGCCCCCACTTGGTGACCATGTTTCGCGCAAGCTCTGTAGCGCGCTCGATATCACTCGACGCACCGGTGGTGACTTTGTCTTCACCAAAAATAATTTCTTCTGCCACCCGGCCACCGTACAGTGACGATATCTGACTTTCCAGCCCGAGCTTGCTGTTGCTGTAACGATCCTGCTCTGGCAGAAACATCGTCACACCCAGCGCTCGACCACGCGGAATGATAGTCACTTTGTAGACCGGATCGTGGTCCGGCACCAAACGCCCGACAATGGCATGCCCTGCCTCGTGAAATGCAGTAAGCAGTTTTTCGTCTTCGCTCATGACCATGGATTTGCGCTCAGCGCCCATCATGATCTTGTCTTTAGCTCGTTCAAACTCGGCCATCTCGACCAGCTTCTTGTCTCGGCGTGCGGCAAACAACGCAGCTTCATTAACGAGGTTGGCGAGATCTGCACCGGAGAACCCTGGTGTTCCGCGGGCAATCAAGTCAGGCCGCACGTCATCGGCAACAGGTACCTTGCTCATGTGGACCTGCAGAATCTTTTCTCGACCGCGAACATCTGGCAAGGGCACTACCACCTGACGGTCAAAGCGACCAGGACGCAACAGTGCCGGATCAAGTACGTCAGGGCGGTTAGTCGCAGCAATGACAATGATGCCTTCGTTGCCTTCAAAACCGTCCATTTCAACCAGCAGCTGGTTCAGTGTCTGCTCACGCTCGTCGTGACCACCACCAAGACCCGCACCACGGTGCCGACCGACAGCATCGATCTCATCAATAAAGATAATGCACGGCGCGTGCTTTTTGGCTTGTTCGAACATGTCTCGCACTCGCGAGGCACCAACACCCACAAACATCTCGACAAAGTCGGAACCTGAAATAGTGAAAAATGGCACCTTGGCTT
>CAZQKJ010000556.1:0-2890 GCA_964593315.1 uncultured Granulosicoccaceae bacterium | reverse complement strand
CCCTTCATGTGTGACAACAACTCGAAGGCGAAGGTTGGTGTTATCTCTTCAACTGATGCTGAGCCTACGATAATCTCTTTCAGAAATGCCGCTTTGACACGCGCCGCATCGGTAGTACCAGGCAAGGTGTTATAGATGAAATACTTGAGGGAATCTTCGCGGTGCTGGTGCCCTGTGTCTTTAATTTGGGCAATGATTTCAGCGGTCAGGTCAGCGGCTTCAATCGGCTTGGGATCTAAACCTTCCTTCTCACGACTGGACACTTCTTCTACATAGCTCGCATACGCACTCATACACACCTCTGGGCAATTAGTGATTGGCTGACTTGTCGGAGCACACTCCGCGGCCGAGGCCGGTGGACACTACGGTTAAGCTCACTCAAGATCAGAAAGTAATTATAGTCGAAACCCTTGAATTTCAACGTCATATCAGTTTCTCGGCGGACGGAATCGACGCGCCCTTCGATACAGATCCCCATTATACCAGAGGCGACTGCAGACCGAGAGGCCACCGCCCCTCAGATTGGCAACGCCGACCAATCCCACGATTTGATTGGGTTTGTGAATTGATAACGTCCATTTTCTCCTCCGGGCCACGGTACCCAGGCTCTCTGCCTGACCCACAAATCCACTTGACGAAGCACACCAGGGATTCCCTTCTCGACTGACCGTGCCAAATTGCTGCATCTAACTGAGCTCGCTGATCCCGGGCCCAAGCGCCATGCTCTTCAGAGAGTCTATTTTGTCGCGCAACGCGGCTGCCTGCTCAAATTCCAGGTCTCTGGCATGATCAAACATCTGCTTTTCCATCGACTTGATTTTCTTTGCCGCGTCAGATGGTTTGAGCTTTGCGTACTCCATTTGTTCCAGCTGTTGCTGCGCCTCCTGTTTGCTCTTGCGACCTTTCGGCGAAGGTGCAGCTCCTGCCTCCATCACGTCCAGAACTTTTTTACTGATGGTTTTAGGCGTAATGCCGTGCTCTTTATTATGCGCCTCCTGCTTTTCTCGCCGCCGGTTAGTCTCATCGATGGCCCGCTGCATTGAGCCGGTCACACTGGCGGCATACATTATGGCTCGACCATTAATGTTACGTGCAGCGCGACCAATGGTCTGAATTAACGACCGATCTGAACGCAGAAAGCCTTCTTTGTCAGCATCCAGGATAGCAACCAACGAGACCTCCGGCATATCAAGCCCTTCACGTAGCAGGTTAATACCGACCAGCACATCAAACTCACCCAGGCGCAGATCGCGAATTATTTCCGAGCGCTCAACGGTATCGACATCGGAATGCAGGTAACGCACCCGCACATTGTGGTCAGAAAGGTAGTCGGTCAGATCTTCCGCCATGCGCTTGGTTAACGTGGTCACCAGCACTCGCTCGCTATCAGCCACTCGCAGATTAATTTCAGATAAAAGATCATCCACCTGAGTTGCTACATCACGGACCTCTATCTGCGGATCCACCAGCCCTGTCGGACGCACCACCTGCTCCACCACATTTCCAGCGTGTTGTTTTTCATACTCACCTGGCGTGGCAGATACAAATACCGTTTGCGGTGATAACGCTTCAAACTCATCAAAGCGCAGTGGTCTGTTATCAAGCGCTGAGGGCAATCTGAAACCATAACCGACCAGGTTCTCTTTACGCGCACGATCGCCTTTGTACATACCTCCCAACTGCGGCACTGTCACATGACTTTCATCAATAAACAACAGCGCGTCTGTGGGGATGTAATCGAACAGGCACGGAGGCGGTTCACCCGGTGCACGACCGGACAGATAGCGAGAGTAATTTTCAATGCCGGAGCAGTAGCCGATCTCGTTGATCATTTCAATATCGAACAAGGTACGTTGCTCAACACGCTGAGCTTCGAGTAGTTTTCCAACCTCACGAAATTCTTCAACCCGGTCTTTGAGTTCCACCTTGATTTCATCAACAGCCGCAAGAATGATCTCACGCGGGGTCACGTAATGAGTCTTGGGATAAATAGTTAATCGTGGCACCTTTTTAATGACTTCCCCGGTGAGCGGATCAAAGAAACTCAGGTTCTCTATCTCTTCATCGAACAATTCAACCCGAATGGCTTCGCGATCAGATTCAGCTGCGTGTATATCAATCACCTCACCACGAACCCGGTAGTTACCTCGCTTTAGCTCCATGTCGTTTCTCGTGTACTGAAGCTCAGCCAAGCGACGCAGCAATTCACGTTGGTCAATGATATTGCCACGCTCAAGATGCAACACCATTTTGTGGTAGGACTGGGGATCACCCAGACCATAGATAGACGATACCGTTGCCACGATAATCACATCACGACGCTCAAACAGTGCCTTGGTAGCAGACAGTCGCATCTGCTCTATATGATCATTAACAGACGCATCTTTTTCGATGAAAGTATCGGATGCAACAACATAGGCCTCAGGCTGGTAGTAGTCATAATAAGAAACGAAATACTCAACCGAGTTGTTGGGGAAGAACTCTTTCATCTCACCATACAACTGCGCTGCCAGGGTTTTATTTGGCGCAAGTACTATAGCGGGTCGCTGTTGCTGTTCAATGATGTGGGCAACAGTGAAGGTCTTGCCCGAACCGGTCACACCTAACAAAGTCTGGAATGCCAGCCCGGATTCGATTCCTTCGATCAATCCTTCTATAGCCACCGGCTGGTCACCGGCAGGCTCAAAAGGACAGTTGATTTTAAAAGCTCTGGACATGGCAGCAAAACACGTGGAGGTAGCGTGTAACTTACCATGATTGGTCAAGAAACGACCAGCAAGAGTACTTTGGGAGGAGGAATCAATGCCATCGCTGATGCGATGACACTATTCCTTAGTTACTCACTGCCGCAGACCCTGAACTGCCTGCTGGCTTTGTCATCAGATAGCTT
>CAZQKJ010000555.1:0-2898 GCA_964593315.1 uncultured Granulosicoccaceae bacterium | reverse complement strand
CATACCACCAATAGTGGCACGTGATGCCGTGGATACATCAACCGGGAACCACAAACCATAGGGTTTTAAAAAGCGATTCAATTCATCCAGTACTATGCCTGGCTCAACCACACAGCGACGGTTGTCTACATCGAGTGATATGACCTTGTTCAGATACTTGCTGTAGTCGATGACCAGGCCGCTATTGACTGTTTGCCCGCACTGCGATGTACCACCACCCCGAGCCACTATGGCAGCACCATGTTCAGACGCCGCCTGCAGGCATATCTGTATGTCATTGAAGTCCCGAGGCACAGCCACGCCTTGTGGCATCATTTGATAGATCGATGCGTCGGTGGCATAGCGCCCGCAACTGAAACGGTCGAACAAAACTTCACCGTTTAACTCTTTGGCTAGTACATCGGCCAGTTCCTGCTCTGGCATTTAGTTTGACCTGATTCCGGATACCTTAAACACCGCACCATAGCACCTGCACCCTGACGCTGCACAGCATAGTGGTACAGTTACCACCTGTACTGCTACCATGTCTCTCAGGCACATAGATTACCCGAATGACCATGAGACAAACCGGACGCCACTTCCTGCAGATTCCAGGTCCCAGCGCGGTTCCCGACCGTATTCTCCGTGCTATCGATATGCCGGTGATTGATCACAGAGGCCCTGGCTTCGCCGACCTTGGCTATCGTGTACTCAACGGTATGCAAGGGATTTTCAAGACCCGCCAGCCCGTGATTATCTTCCCGTCTTCCGGCACCGGCGCGTGGGAGGCCGCTCTGGTTAACGTAGTGAGCCCGGGCGACAAATTACTGATGGTCGAGACAGGTCACTTTGCAAGCCTGTGGAAGTCGCTGGCGGAAAAACTTCAGCTCCAACCAGAAGTCATTGAAACTGACTGGCGAAGAGGTGCTGACCCCGCACTCATCAGTGAAGCACTGCACAATGATAAGGACCACAGCATCAAAGCGGTTTGCGTGGTACACAACGAAACGTCCACCGGCAGCACTTCACGTATCGATAAAGTTCGCGCGGCCATTGATGATACCGGACACCCGGCGCTACTGTTAGTCGATACTATATCGGGTCTGGCTGCTGCCGATTTTTGTTTTGATGACTGGGGTGTCGATGTTGCCATCTCTGGTTCGCAAAAAGGATTGATGCTGCCACCGGGCTTATCGTTTAACGCGGTGAGTGAAAAAGCCATTGCAGCGTCCAAGCAATCCACATCGCTTAAATCCTACTGGGATTGGTCAGAGATGATTAAAGCGAATGAACGCGGGTACTTTCCCTATACACCGGCAACCAATCTTCTATACGGTTTGGCAGAAGCAATCGATATGCTCAACGAAGAAGGTCTGGATAATGTTTTTAATCGCCATAAACGTCATGCGATTGCCGCCCGTGCCGCTGTTGAAGCCTGGGGACTTGAAGTCCAGTGCACCATTGATGAAGAACACTCACCCGTGCTGACTGCGGTGCGAACACCGGAAGGACACGACGCCGATCACCTGCGATCCACCATTCTTGCGCACTACAATATGTCACTGGGTAACGGTCTGTCTAAAGTACAGTCGCGAGTTTTTCGTATAGGGCACCTGGGTGATTTCAATGATCTCATGCTGATGGGCACCTTGTCCGGCATTGAGATGGGTTTGCAACTGGCAAATATTCCACACAAGGCAGGCGGCGCCCAGGCCGCCATGGATCTGCTGAAAAGCACTCCCGCAAATATCGCATAACATCGAATAACTCTACATGCCCCTCTACACGGTTGATGAAGCACGCGCTAAAGCGAAGCGGCGTATGCCGAAGATGATATTCGACTATATCGACGGTGCTGCTGGTAGTGAAGCTTTAGCAAAGGAAAATATCAGCGCTTTTCAAAACATTAAGCTGCAGCCCCGCGCACTGGTCAATATTGAAGGTCGGACGCTGGATAAACAGTTTATGGGCAAACACTATGACCGACCGTTTGGCATAGCGCCCATGGGTTTATGCGATCTTGCATGGCCCGGTGCAGATAAAATGCTTGCCCGTGCCGCCACTCACTTCAACATGCCACTGGCTCTGTCAACAATGGGTTCAAGCAGCATTGAAGCAACACGTGAGCGCGCGGGCGATAACGCATGGTTTCAACTCTACGTGGGTGGCGGTAACGACGCCGCACTTCAATTAGTGGATCGAGCCTATAAAGCAGGCTATGACACCTTGATACTCACTGTTGATGTGCCCCACGTTGCCCCGCGGGTGCGAGATCAGCGCAACGGTTTTAAAGCACCTTTAAAAATTGGTCCGAGACAGTTTCTGGACTTTGCACTTCACCCGCAATGGTCAATCGGCAGTCTGCTGGCCGGAGTGCCTTCGCTTGTCAATGTAGAGAATCAAGCTGCAGACCAGGCGACTGCAAAGCCTGCTGATAGCAATAGCGGATTCAAACGCGATAGCGGCAGAGGCGCGGTTGACTGGCAGTTTCTCAAACGCCTGCGCGATCACTGGCCACACAAACTGATCATCAAAGGGGTGTTATCGATCGATGATGCTCTGCGCATGCAACAAGCAGGAGCGGATGCGATCTATGTATCCAACCACGGAGGCAGACAACTCGACAGCGCACCCGCCTCAATTAATGTACTGGCAAAAATGCGGGATGCCTTAGGCGCAAACTATCCGATTATCATTGACAGCGGCTTTCGCGATGGTGAGAGCATTATCAAAGCGCTGGCGCTCGGAGCAGACTTTGTCATGTTGGGGAGACCGTACTCTTATGCCATCGGTGCTGACGGCCAGCAAGGGCTGGATAACATCATCAATTTATTGTCGGATCAGATCAGTGCAGCCATGGCACAGATCGGAGTGACACAGCTTGACTCACTGGATTCAAAAGTATTGTTCAAATGAACT
>CAZQKJ010000554.1:0-2904 GCA_964593315.1 uncultured Granulosicoccaceae bacterium | reverse complement strand
GCCAGCAGAACAGTCAAGAATTTAGCTGGCCTTTCTGTTAGTTTGTACTAGACTTCGGGTATTACCCGCACCTACTTTAAGCGACACGACTGAACTTGGTCGCTGGACGCACGCGGGACTGCGTGGTACTGTTCCGGCTCTACCGCGATCCGCGTGACCTTCGCACATTTCTGCTGCGACCCCTGCTACTTACCAAAACACGCTTTCTTCAATACATCCCCGTCCCAGAACCGGTTTGTATGGCCCTCCTCAACTCCCACTTGTAAAGTTTCCCTACTATGAATCTCACCGACCTGAAAAAGAAATCCGCCAGTGAGTTGGTCGAATTAGCGCAAACAGCCGGTCTTGACGGTGTTGCCAGATCGCGTAAGCAAGACATCATATTTTCTTTGCTTAAAGCGCACTCGAAGAAGGGTGAAGATATCTTTGGTGGCGGGGTACTGGAAATCCTGCAGGACGGGTTTGGTTTTCTACGTTCAGCCGATAGTTCTTATCTCGCAGGGCCGGATGATATCTACGTGTCACCCAGTCAGATAAGACGCTTTAATCTTCGTACCGGCGATACCATCAGCGGTAAGATCAGACCACCCAAAGACGGTGAGCGTTATTTTGCGTTGCTGAAAGTTGATGAGATCAATTTTGGTGCACCGGAAGAGGCGAAGAATAAAGTTCTGTTTGAAAACCTTACTCCTTTGCATGCGACCGAACGATTAACGCTTGAACTGGGCAATGGCAGTACTGAAGACATCACTGCCAGAACGATAGATTTTGTAGCGCCTATTGGTAAAGGCCAGCGTGCATTGATTGTATCGCCGCCAAAAGCCGGTAAGACGATGATCCTGCAGAATATTGCTCAAAGCATTGCGCACAATGACCCCGACTGTCAGTTGATCGTATTACTGATTGATGAGCGCCCGGAAGAAGTCACAGAAATGGAGCGTATGGTTCAGGGTGAGGTGGTTTCAAGTACCTTTGATGAGCCTGCGAGCCGCCATGTACAAGTAGCCGAAATGGTCATTGAAAAAGCCAAGCGACTGGTTGAGCACAAGAAAGATGTGGTTATTCTGCTTGACTCAATCACACGTCTGGCACGCGCTTACAACACAGTGATTCCTTCATCAGGCAAAGTGCTGACAGGTGGTGTGGATGCGCACGCGTTACACCGTCCAAAACGTTTTTTTGGTGCAGCCAGAAACATTGAAGAAGGTGGTAGCCTGACTATTGTTGCTACAACACTGGTGGATACCGGTTCAAAAATGGATGAGGTTATCTATGAAGAATTTAAGGGCACCGGTAACATGGAATTGCATCTGGATCGCCGCATAGCAGAAAAGCGCACGTTTCCAGCTATCAGTGTCAACCGCTCAGGCACACGCCGTGAAGAATTAATGATCAGTCCGGAAGAACTGCAGAAGATCTGGATTCTGCGTAAATTCCTTCACCCGATGGATGAAATCGAAGCGATGGAGTTTTTAATGGGCCGATTACAGCAGACAAAAACCAATGATGAATTCTTTGACGCGATGAAGCGTTAAAGTAACCTGCTTATTTCGTAGCTGCAGTGAATCAATGCAGTGGCAAGTGAGACACTGCAGCGGTCTTTTTTTAGCTCACAGCTCGATGTGCAATATCCCGTCGACAATACATATTGTCAAAGCTGATTTGTTCAACGGCAGCATAAGCTCTTTGCTGTGCTTGTGCTGCGCTGTTGCCAGTTGCGGTAACACACAACACCCGTCCACCGCTGGTCACAACCTGATCACCACTTAAAGTGGTGCCGGCATGGAATATCTTTGAGTGCTCAATTTCTGTATCCAGCCCGTTAATGACATCACCGCGAGCGTAGCTATCGGGATAGCCACCTGCGGCCAGTACCACACCGACTGCAGTCTGGTCTGACCACACGGCTTGCTGTTGATCCAGTTCGCCGTTGGTTGCAGCTACACATAAAGTAATCAGGTCTGACTGCAGGCGCATCATGATTGGCTGCGTTTCCGGATCACCGAAACGTACATTGTATTCAAGGACTTTTATCTCTCCTGCAGGGCTGATCATCAGGCCAGCGTAGAGAAACCCTGTGAAACTATTGCCGTCATCGGCCATGCCTTTGATTGTCGGTTCGATAACGCGTTGCAGAATTTCTGCGTTCAGCACATCGGTTTCCAGTACAGCGGGAGAGTAGGCGCCCATACCTCCGGTATTGGGGCCAGTATCGCCATCATCGCGTGCCTTGTGGTCCTGAGATGTTGCCATGGGTAGGCAGTTTTCACCGTCTACCATGCAAATGAAACTGAGTTCTGTTCCTTCGAGAAACTCTTCAATGACCACTTTGCTGCCGGCATCACCAAATCGGTTGGCAGACAACATGTCGTTCACGGCCTGCATTGCCTGATCATTGGTTTGTGCAATCACAACCCCTTTACCTGCTGCCAAACCGTCTGCCTTGATAACCAGTGGTGCGCCAAGTTGTTCAATGTACTGATGGGCTTCATCGACCTTGGTAAATACCCCATAGGCGGCGGTGGGGATCTTATGGCGAGCCAGAAAATCCTTACAGAAAGATTTACTGCCCTCAAGCTGAGCGGCACGCAGGCTGGGTCCAAAAATTCTCAGATCGGCGCGCTGAAACTGATCGACGATGCCGGCGACCAAAGGCACTTCCGGCCCGACTATCGTCAGATCAACAGACTGATCGATGGCGAATTGCTGAAGTGCATCAAGATCATCTGCCGCGATATCTACATTGCTCATACCAGGCTCAAGCTCGGTGCCGGCGTTGCCAGGAGCTACAAAAATGTTTTTTGCTTGTGAAGACTGGGCAACTTTCCACGCCAGCGCATGTTCTCGTCCGCCGGAGCCTACAATCAGTATGTTCATTAACAGTGTCTGTGTCGGAAATTAAGG
>CAZQKJ010000553.1:0-2920 GCA_964593315.1 uncultured Granulosicoccaceae bacterium | reverse complement strand
CATCCATGACTCCGCCCGATGCAGCACCTGCACCGATAATAGTGTGGATCTCGTCAATGAACAGTACCGCGCCCTCTTCCTGTTGAAGCTGCGACAATATGGATTTCAGACGCTTTTCAAAGTCACCGCGATACTTGGTGCCTGCGACCAGCGCGCCAAGATCCAGTGAATAGATAGTGCAGCCAAGCAGCACTTCCGGCAGATCACCCTGTACTATCTTGAGCGCCAGGCCCTCTGCAATAGCGGTTTTACCAACTCCAGCTTCGCCCACTAACAAGGGATTGTTCTTTCTACGGCGGCACAGTATCTGAGCTGACCGTTCAATTTCTTTATCGCGTCCAATTAATGGATCGATCTTGCCTTCTTTGGCTCTGTTATTCAGGTTGGTAGCATACTTGTCCAGTGGAGAGACTTCCGCCTCGCCCTCTTCCATACCAGCTTCGTTGGACAGATCTTCCATCTCACCCTTGTCTTCGTCAGGGATTTTAGAGATGCCGTGAGAGATGTAATTCACTACGTCCAGACGAGTGACGTTCTGCTTGCTCAGCAAATAAACTGTGTGCGAGTCCTGCTCACCAAATATAGCCACCAGAACATTGGCACCGGTCACTTCTTTCTTACCAGATGACTGAACATGAAAAACCGCACGTTGAAGAACGCGCTGAAATCCGAGTGTTGGTTGTGTTTCGCGGTTGTCAGAATCATCAAGCAGCGGTGTATTCTCATCGATGAACTCGACAAGCTCTACACGCAATGACTCCAACTCACCACCGCAGGAACGTAGTACCTGGGCTGCAGTCGGGTTATCGAGCAATGCCAAAAGCAGATGCTCAACCGTCATGAATTCATAACGCTTTTCGCGTGCTTCTTTAAAAGCGTTGTTCAACGTGAATTCGAGTTCTTTACTCAGCATCCCACGGTCTCTCTTTGTTTAATTATATTTTTTCTCATCAGCCTGCCGAAACTTACGCCTCCTCCATATCACACATTAAAGGATGCTGATTGTCACGTGAAAACTGGTTCACATGGACAACTTTTGTTTCTGCTAGCTCCCGGGTGAATACCCCACAAACACCCTTGCCCCTGCTATGTACATGTAGCATGACCTGCGTCGCCTTCTCACGATCCATACTAAAAAAGCTCTCAAGTACTGTCACGACAAACTCCATAGGTGTGTAGTCATCGTTAAGTATCACCACCTTGTACATTGGCGGCTTCTTTAGCTGGGGCTTAGCGACTTCAACCGCTGTTCCCGTATCTTCGGAATACTGTTTATCAGTCATAACCTACATTAAATCTTTCGACAACATCGGGTACATCTTAAGCGATACCACTCAGAAAAGTTGTATCGCCGATCTCCCAACAAACGCTGTATATCATTGATATTGCTTGCATTGGACAGCATATTTATCCGCAATCACACTGAATAAATTATGGCGACTGTGAATCAGGTTTCAACCCGGAGACGTAGCAGACTGTCAAAAAGACGATTTGCACAGCCTGTTACTAAGCCGAATCTATAATTTAACCCGCCAATGCTGTCCGTCAACTGGCTGCCGCCATGTCAATCTGCCTGCTGTTGGCAGCAGCGCCGGATTGCAAAAAATCACCCGGAAAATCATCCACCATGATCACTTTTCGGGTTGCTATGGAGGAGTCTACGAGAAGCTTGCCATCCGCATCAGACAGTTCACCCGATTTAACCAAGCCGGCTATCCAGTCCGGATAATCAACATCGTACGGTTGTCTCAAGCCCTTGTCTTTCAGCGCCTTCTCGATAGGATCAGCCGCGATTGACAGATCCATCGCCACTTCGAGACAGCCGGTCACATCGTGTGGATCATCGCTAATATAGAGCGCATCGGTGAGTCGATCCCGCGCCTCTCCCGGAGTCAGGAGCAATTCAGCAACCTGGCGGCCCAGTTTGTCGTTCGGTGTTCTGAATCTGCGGCCCAGCGGGAACACAACACCGCGCAGAATGATGCCCACAATGGCACTTGGAAAATTTCGCAATATCTGATCAAGAGCTACCTGAGTCTGGAATAAACAATGTCTCACACTCCACTCAACCAACGGCCAGTCAGCATCCGGACGTCCATCGTCTTCGTAGCGCTTCAGCGCGGCGGATGCCATATACATATATATGAGACCATCAGCAAAGCGACCAGACAGTTTTTCCTTGCGCTTGAGTTCACCACCTAAAAAGAGCAACGCAAAGTCAGCAAGGAATGAATAGCCAGCGCTCATGCGAGCAAGTCTCTTATAGTACTTGGCCGGTTTACCCGTCACAGGAGACTTGGCCAGACTGCCTCGGGTCAAGCCATGAAACATGGCCTGAGCACCGCTGCTGATAGCGTAGGTAATGTGACCGGTCAGAGCGTTATCAAATTTATCGATAGCTTCATCCTGGTCTTCAATGGCCGCAGCCTGAATTTCCTCTACGAGGTGCGGGTGACAACGCATGGCACCCTGACCGAATACAATCATACTGCGAGTAAGAATATTTGCACCCTCAACGGTAATGCCAACCGGCACTCCCTGATAAGCTCGAGCAAGGTAGTTACTTGGCCCCATGCAGATACCTTTACCACCGTGAATATCCATTGCGTCATTCATAACCTGACGCATATTCTCGGTATTGAAGTACTTCAGAATTCCGCTGACAACCGAAGGCTTTTCACCCTGATCCAGTGCAGCACAGGTTAATCTGCGTCCGGAATCCATCAGGTATGTTAAACCACCGATACGTGCAAGCGCTTCTTCTACGCCTTCAAAGCGCCCGATCGGGATATTGAATTGTTTTCTTGTTCTCGCGTATGCACCTGTGAAGCGAGAGGCCGCAAGACCCGCAGCCGCACCGGATGAAGGCAAAGAAATGCCACGTCCAACGGATAGAGATTCCATCAACATGCGCCAGCCC
>CAZQKJ010000552.1:0-2922 GCA_964593315.1 uncultured Granulosicoccaceae bacterium | reverse complement strand
CCCCACTGAAGACGAGATCGATCCCGACTTAATCAACGCTGGTAAGCAAACCATCACTGAGCTACCGCAAACAGCGTACTTTGATTCCTCACAATCATTCGGCATGATTCGCGGCGGTAAAATTGCCATGGCCATACTGGGCGCCATGGAAGTTGCAGACAACGGTGACCTTGCCAACTGGATGATACCAGGCAAGCTCGTTAAGGGTATGGGAGGTGCGATGGACTTAGTGGCAGGTGTCGGTCGCGTAGTGGTGATTATGGATCATACAAACAAGCATGGTGACAGCAAAGTACTTAAAGCGTGCACGTTGCCGTTAACCGGCAAAGGAGTTGTCGATCGTATTATCACCAACCTGGGTGTGCTGGATGTGGTGCAAGGTGGATTGAAGATTGTGGAACTTGCTGACGGTGTGAGTGAGGAAGAACTGCGTACAGCCACCGTTGGAAAAATTATTTAGGCATTGCACGGTAACGTGCAGAATTGGCAGCCCCTGCCACCCAGGCAACAACATCAAGTAGAACTTCGGAAGATATAATATGTATAGCCACGTAATGCTCGGCGTCAACGACATGGACGAATCTCGAAAATTCTATGACGCTACTTTTGCAGTCCTGGGCTTCGAGCCAGGTGAGATGGACGCTAAAGGTCGTTGTTTTTATCGTACTCCAAAGGGAGTCTTCGCTCTTTCTGTCCCAATAGACGGAAAGCCCGCGACACCGGCAAATGGTGGCACGATTGGTTTCCTGGCAAAGACCAACGAGATCGCTGACGCGTGGCATGCAGCGGGCCTCGCCAATGGTGGCACTGCGTGTGAAGACCCTCCCGGTGCCCGAGGAGGCAAAATGTACCTCGCCTATCTGCGCGACCCGACTGGCAATAAAATTTGCACAGTGCATATGTTGTGACACTCACAACGCGTTGTACTGTATTCGCTCTGATCGGGTAGGAAAATATAACCAGCACCGTGTGTAAGCTAAATATTGTCGAGTATTTAGCCGGATCCATACATTTGATCGAAGGCGGAACACAAGCACATCAGTAGAACGTATCGCGGCATTGACAGGGTTCGACACACGTAAGCAACTCGACCGGCGCAATAGACATTCCCTGAACCAATTAGACCATGCATAACCCGGCTCAGTTGACATCAGATATAAAAATATATCCTGCGCCATAAATCGTTTTTATAATCTTTGGATTTTTAGACGGGTCTTTGAGCTTTGAGCGCAGGCGAGACACGCGAACATCAATCGCACGATCAAAAGCAAATTCATCACCCTGATCATTTAACTCTTCACATAACTGATCACGTGTCACGAGTCGGTTGGGCCGTTCGAGAAAAAATTGCAGTAAACCGACTTCACTTGCAGACAGTCTTTGCTCTACACCGTTTTCATCGGTCAGGACAAACTTTTGTGAATCCATAGTCCAGCCGGCAAATTGATAGATCGTTTTATTCTGCACTGTCCGACCGGCTGTTTTGCGTCTAATCAATGCTCTGACCCGCGCTATCACTTCTGCCATCTCAAACGGTTTTGCCAGATAGTCATCGGCGCCCAGCTCCAGCCCGACAATTTTGTCCTGCAAGGCAGCACGCCCTGAAATAACCAGAATTGCAGCGTCGCTTGCATTGGAAATATTGCTGACCAGATTCAGTCCATCTTTGTCCGGCAATCCAAGATCCACAATACAGAGATCGGGTTGGTAGTGCTGCATCGCTTTTTCAAAGTCATTGGCGCGACCATAGCTTTGAATTTCATAACCCGCATCCGTTAAGCTATCTGCAAGTAGCTTAAGAATTTCTGGTGAATCCTCAATGATCGCTATTTGTTCGTTCACGATGACTCTACCTGCATCAATGCGCTTTCAAGCGTCTCAAAATCAAACGGCTTGCTAACGACAACAAAGTCCTCTGCAGCGCGCTGGCGGAGTTCATCAGATTTTGGCAATCCGGTAATAATCAACACAGGTAATCCGGAAGGGACCATCCCGGCTACCTCTATACCGGTACCGGATTCACCAATGGCAAGGTCGGTGACCACATGGGTTAATCCCGCAATCGATACCAATTTTGCAGCTTCTTCTGCTGTGCTTGCTTCGATGACAGAATGCCCCGCACGGCGCAGGTAACCTAACACTGTCTGGCGCACATCATCATCGTCATCAACCAACAGCACCAGCCCGGGCTGACCCGCTCTAATTGCCTGATAAGGAATAGTCACACTGACCGAAGCACCACCGCGTTCGCGGTTGCGCAACCGCACTGTGCCACCGCAAGTTTTGGCAAAATCAAACGCTGCAGTTAACCCCATCCCACGCCCGATCTTGCCAGTTTTGGTTGAATAGAAAGGTGCCAGAGCATGCAGCTTTGCCTCATCGCTGAAACCGGGGCCATCATCATTCACCAGTATTTCAAGATAGTTGCTGTTGGTTTTAGATACAGCTACATGAATCCTGCCGTGACCGTTACACGCCTCCGAGGCATTCAATACAAGATTCAAAAGGGCATCTTGTGCAAAACCCGGATCAAAAATCAAGCGCTCATCCGGTAGTGAGGTAGAAAATTCCAGTTGCATCGATTCAGGTACCGCAGCACGCGCCAGCTGATGCACATTTTCAAAATAGCTGGCAACTTCAACGTTAACCGGCTCAAGTACCCGCTGCGCTCTGATCAAACTTAAACTGTCTATCAGCGCAGCTCCTCGTCTGGCAGCGGACTTTATGGTGGCACTGATATCGCTCAGCACTGGATCGTTATCACCTGCAGCTTCTGCGAGTCGCGCCTGCTGCCCCATGATAATGGTGAGTAAGTTGGAAAAATCGTGTGCCATCCCACTGGTCAGTTGCGTCGCCAGCTCTCGCCTGCGCCCATGAGCCAGCGCATTACGGGCCGATACCTCTTCACTCACATCAGTAGAT
>CAZQKJ010000551.1:0-2931 GCA_964593315.1 uncultured Granulosicoccaceae bacterium | reverse complement strand
ATGACCAGCAATGTCCAGGACCTTGTTCGAGTGATCCTGCTGACAATTACAACTACTACTGGTTATGGAATGTGCAGGACTTGTTGAAAGTGAAAAACGGAAAGCTGGCGGCCGATGAGGTCAAGCCATATGAAGCCGGTATTTTTAACGTGCCATTTCAGACGGCTGAATACCTGAATCGGATTGGAGGTGGGTCGTACGATGCTAAAACCGGAATCTTGTATCTCAGTGTGCTAGAGGCCAATAACACGCTTGGGCAGTACGCGAATCCTCCTGTCATTGTTGGATACAGGATAGGAGGATCGCGGTAGGTTATAACTTCCTGGCTGAATTGCTGCGTTCGGTGTTATACCGAACGCTCAGCCATCAATCTGGATAACTCCGGATGCGGAACCAGGTATGAACCAATAGCAAGATAATCAATATTGCCCAGTAGAAATGCCCGTACAGCATCGTCGGGTGAACATACGATCGGTTCTTCATGCATATTGAAACTGGTATTGATGACAGCGGGAATACCGGTGCGTTTGAAGTAGGCTTGCAATACTTTATGAAAGCCCGGGTTACTGGTTTCTGTCACCAGCTGGGGTCTTGCGGTGCGATCAATGTGAACCGCCGCTGGGCACTTCTCAACCATGAAATCAGTGCAGTTGAAGGTTACTGTCATAAACTCTGCAGTTTTTTCACAGCCTTCAAGGTTTAAGAATAACTGGTGCGCCTCACTGGCCAGTGCCGCGGGCGCAAATGGCATAAACTCGGTGCGTCCTAACTGGTGATTAAGCCAGAGATTAACCTTAGCATCCTGTGCTGGATACAAAACTGATCGATTGCCCAGTGATCTGGGGCCATACTCCATGCGCCCACTGAATCGTGCAACGATATGGTTTTTGGTAAGCAATTCACCGACTCGGTCTTCGACATCTTCAGTGCGTTCAACCGGCAGGTTTTCTTTTCGTAGTGCCGCTTCTATTTCTTCATCTGTGTAGTCGGGTCCGAGATATACGTTGTCTATAACACCTTGAAAGACTGATTGATCAAAGGCCAGCATGGCAGCGCCACTGCCGCACCCGCCGTCTCCCATATTGGGATAAGCAAACACGCTATCGACACCATCGATTTCATGGATTCTTTGGTTCAGTTTTACATTGGCGTTAACGCCGCCAGACACAGCTACGTTACGCATACCGGTTTTTGTTACCCAGTATTCGCAGACTTCACGGGTAATTTGTTCCAGCACATCTTGATAAGCCGCTGCTACATCGCGTTTGGAGAAACGTTGTGCAAGATCTCTGGCGAAGAAATAATTCATACTGGCGCGAATCTTTATATCGCCATTTTCAACCACAAAACGCTCGCGTAAAATCGGGCCGAGAAGACCCGGGTTGCCATAGGCTGCCAAGCCTACGATCTTGCCTTCGTGACGGCCAGGTTTGAAGCCTAGTGCACTTGTTACCATCTCGTAGAATTGACCTAGTGAATTATGGAACGAGAATTTTTGCAGGCACTCCAGTCCGTTACTGTTTCCAAGGTATACACCACCGCAGTTGCCTGAACCATATCCGTCTAGTGTGACGAGCAGGGCTTCACTGTAGCCACTGGCAAAAAAAGCATTGGCTGCATGGGTATCGTGATGGTTGTAGCGTGTAAGTTTTGACTCCAGGCCAAACTCTTTCAAGCCAGCTGCAAGTTGTGTGGTTCGAAGGGCGTGATCCTCACTGGCAGTAGCGAGCCATTGTTTAAAGAAACGTTTGTGTAGTTTCCAGTCCCAAGTGGGCTTGCTGGCAGCCATATTGTACAGCTTGCTCTTCAGAAAAGATTTGGACTCCATGAACTCGTCTGCCTGATCGTCCAGTCCTGGTATGGATACGCTGAAGTCGGGCTTGTAGTCTTGTTTGATCAGTTGCTGATATTTATCGAGCGAAGCACGGGTGCAGTCTGTGGCGTGATAGCTGGTATCTTCGTCTGCTGCTTCATACATCAGGCGTGCTTCTTCATCACCATCGTAGAAGGCGTAGGCAACTTGATCTATATCTTCGGAAGACCAGCCGGTACGTTGAAACCCGAGTTTCATTGCGCGACCGGGAAACCCGTCTTGTAGTTTGGTTCGAGAAAGACGTTCTTCACCACAGGCGAAGATTATTTTTCCGTCTTCCATAAAAGATACTGTCGCATCTTTGTCGAGAGGACTAATCCCGATGACTTTCATGTCGTGCTTCCAGTGTTTGAGCTATTTCGGCAATTTTGGCGGCTTCAAAGTTTGGCCTTTGAGCGACGTTTTCCAGAACTGTGTTGGCCGTATCCCAGATTCTTTTTACATCTTCTGCAGTTTTTGAGTAGGGGTTTCCACCAACATACAGAGAAGAGCTGTGTACGGTAAAACAGATGCATGGTACTTCAAGTTTGACCAGTACATCTATTAACTGAATCATGTCTTGAGCATTTGTGTCTTCAAAGTTTAACCAAACTCGCTTTACTACACCTGTGCGTTCAAATATTCCCACGCATCTCAAATGTCTTAAAGGAGATGTTGATACCGTTTTAAGAATTTTTGACCAGCGAGAGAAATTTGGCCGCGTGTAGCCCAGTGTTACTGGAACTTCCCAGAGAGCTTTTTCGTTTGGCCCAGCTGGCGGTGTGCGCTCAGGAAAAATTTTGCGATGAGTGTAGTCCGGTGAGCCGTCATCGTCCCAATCTGTGTAGGGCACCACAGAAGCGTCTGCTATAAAACCCTTCTGCCTTAAAAAATTTTGTACATCAGTGCCTGATGAATACCGGCCGCCACGAAAAGAGATTGGTTTTACGCCGTTGGAATCGAAGGTATCCCATACGGCATTAAGCTTTGCATGAATGGATTCTTTATCAAGATTTTCGAGATAGGATTCTCGTGATCCTGCCTTGCCATCGAGCTTAAGCGGTGGGGTTAGCCACGGG
>CAZQKJ010000550.1:0-2939 GCA_964593315.1 uncultured Granulosicoccaceae bacterium | reverse complement strand
AAGACCGGCATGGCCGAGACTATTGTATGGGGCCTACACATGAAGAGGTCATCACCGACATCGCCCGTCGTGACCTGCGCAGCTACAAGCAGCTACCGGTTAACTTCTACCAGATTCAAACCAAGTTCCGCGATGAAGTCAGACCGCGATTCGGCGTTATGCGCAGCCGTGAGTTCATCATGAAAGACGCCTACTCTTTTCACAGCTCACCGGAATCCCTGCAGCAAACCTTCGATGATATGCATCAGGCCTACTCTAATGTATTCAGCCGCATGCAGTTAAAGTTCCGCCCGGTAGAAGCAGACAGCGGCGCGATTGGCGGCTCCGGTTCGAAAGAATTTCATGTACTGGCAGACAGTGGAGAAGATGCCATCGCCTACTCCACCGGCAGTGACTACGCAGCCAATCTTGAAAAAGCCGAAGCCGTTTGCAACCATAAACGCGCAGACCCTACACAGGAAATGACCTTAGTAGACACACCTGATACCAAAACTATTCAGGCACTGGTAGACAAGTTCAATTTACCGGTCGAGAAAACTATTAAAACACTGATCTGCCACGCCTCAGAAGAGTGCGAGTCAGACTTGATAGCGCTGCTGGTCCGCGGAGATCATCAGTTGAATGAAGTCAAAGCCAACAATCACCCGCTGGTGTTATCACCACTGCAGTTTGCAACCGATGAAGAAATAAGATCAGCAGTCGGTGCAGGCCCCGGATCTCTTGGTCCGGTTAAAATCCCGATGCCCGTTATCGCAGACAACACAGTCGCTGCCATGTCTGATTTTGGCGCAGGCGCTAACATTGAAGACAAACACTATTTTGGCATCAACTGGGATCGAGACACAGAAACCCCGACCATTGCAGACCTGCGCAACATAGAAGCAGGCGATCCGTCACCTGATGGCAAGGGTGAACTGCAAATCATGCGCGGCATAGAAGTCGGTCATATCTTCCAGCTCGGGGATAAATACAGTCAGGCCATGCAAGCCACTGTGCTCGATGAAAACGGTAAAGCCTGCACCATGTCTATGGGTTGCTATGGCATTGGTGTAACCCGCGTTGCCGCTGCCGCGATAGAGCAAAACCATGATGAAAACGGCATAATCTGGCCTATACCAATAGCGCCTTTTGAAGTGGCTATCGTACCGATCAACATGAAGAAGTCAGACAATCTAAGAGCTGAAGTTGAAAAGCTTTATGAACAGTTGAGGCAAGCCGGTGTTGATGTCTTGTTTGACGACAGAGACAACCGTGCCGGTGTTATGTTTGCCGATATGGAACTGATTGGCATCCCGATGCGCATTGTTATGAGTGACAAAGGGCTTGATAAGGGTATTGTAGAATTCAAGGGCCGAACTGACAGTGACTCCACAGACGTACCCGTCGGTGAGATTGTGCAGTTTGTTAAAGACAAATTGTCTTAACCTTTGGCTTAACCTTTAAGTAGAATCGAATTTGATTATCCACACATCCGGATCGCGCGATGTGTGCATGAACTATTCAGAAGTCTTTATATAAGGATTTCAAAACAGCGCTCAGCCTCACAAGAGGCGAGCGCCGTCTCTTTAGACGCAGTGAATCTGGTTCTGCACGGTAGACGAATGAGCGGTACTCCAGGATGTCGGGTTACGCACGAAGTCTATCTGCGGACCACTTCTGTTATGGTGACCAACCAATGCTGAGCCAACGCTGTTGCTGGTCCAATTGGCGCAAGTTGTGTCCGTGTCAATATGCGCGAGCACTTTCGAATACTCAGCTACAGTTAAGAGTTACTGCTCACTTATCCGCATACGCAAATAATCAACCTCAATATCAACTGTCACTGCGATCATAAACTCAAATACATCAACCGCTGCAGACTCAGGTAAGTCATAGTTTTCTGCCAGATTTCTGGAAAGCTCGATGACCTTTTTTTCACGGTCTTTGCGTACGATCAGATTCAGCATGGCATCCCTGTCTCCATCGGTCGCGATAAACTTATCGGTAAGCTCTACAAATTTAGACTCAGCCACCTGCTTACCTAAATTGACGCGCTCCATGATCGCAAGCAGCACAACGACATCTGCCGTGACTGTCTCGCCATAGGTTTTTGAGTCATCACCATCTGCACAGTAGCGTTCTATCCAGTCACTATAGAATTCAATGATTCTTTGCCCAACCCCACTGGCCATTGTCCTTACCGGACTCTCGGGAGCTGCACGGTTAATCACACTGCTCACAGCTGACACATCGGTGAAGGCGTCCTGCGTGGCAAAAGCATAACGCCCGAGCTCTGCGTGGCATTGCTCTATGCGCGCCAGCTCATACATCAACAGAGATTGCGTCGGGTGAGGAGTCACCAGCCCCGGCTGATAGATTGTGGCGTTGGCTGCATAGCGCAGGCGTTTCTTCAAACCAATGACAATTTCATTGGCAAGAATGTCCAGCCCTGGCCTGATGGTGCCCTGTAAATCTAGATCCGGGTGTATTGACATGAATGTTCCTGTAGGAATTTCAACAGTAGATCTGCACAGGGTGCAGCGACGCCACAACTAAGAATGGTACTATTGATCAGTATACAGCGACCAGCCGCAGACTCGTCGCCGAACTATCAACACCCGGGGGTAGAACGTGAGCCAAGAGCCAAAAAAATTCAAGCGTCGCAGTCAGGCATGGTTTAACAATCCAGCTAATCCTTCCATGACAGCGCTTTATGTTGAGCGCTATTTAAACTACGGCCTAACAAGAGAAGAACTGCAATCGGGCAAACCAATTATCGGCATCGCACAAACTGGCAGCGATCTCTCACCCTGTAATCGGGCGCACCTTGAAAACGCCAAACGCGTCAGGGAAGGAATACGTGAAGCCGGCGGCATCGCTATCGAATTTCCGGTACATCCGATACAAGAAACCAGTCGGCGCCCTACAGCCGCCATCGACCGTAACCTGGCCTATATGGG
>CAZQKJ010000549.1:0-2954 GCA_964593315.1 uncultured Granulosicoccaceae bacterium | reverse complement strand
GCAATTAAATTGGTTGTAGCAGCAGTATTATTGTGTAGGTGAAGCCAGTGACCACCCGGGTTAGAAGTCGCTAGCTCTGAGTTATAACCGCCACAATCTAACAGATCCCTAAGTCTGCTTTGAACGTCATTCATCAAGCTGTTTCCGACCAACAGTACACTAACGGTTTTATTCTTTGGAATGGGAGCATTACACGATCCAGAGGCTTCCAGAACAAAGCCAATAGCCACAGTCACCGTCGCGACATTGGATAATTGGTTATTGGTATTCCGTACTGTGTAGCCGAAAGTGTCTGTGCCTGTTGTTCCGGCGTAGGGTATATAGGTAATGACACCGGTTCGGCTGTTTATTTGGACTTGACCTTTGGATGGGGACAACGGTGTGTACAAGGCAACCGATGTTTGATCGACATTGCCCAGGTCATTGGTCAGAACATTCAGGACCGCAGTACCATTCACAACAGTGCCAGTATCATTGACCGCTGTGATCGCGGTTGAGGTGTTTGAGCCAGACTGCCCTGTGCCTGATTGTACGCGGCAGGTTTTACTGCCATCCCATCCAAAACCGTCTCCATCGGAATCTATACATTCAGCGTTCGGTTCTGTAGACCCTGGTGTGGTGCTCTGTTGTAGTGTGCATGTCGTGCTGCCATTCCATCCATAACCATCGCCGTCTAAGTCGATACATTGTTGAACGGCTGCACCACCGGCTGAGGAGCTGGTATTCGGTTGTGAGGGAGGAGAAAAAGTGTTGTTGATACGGCAGCTTTGGTTATTCTCCCAGCCCCATCCATCACCATCGGGATCGGAATTGTTTTGACATATCGGGCTTGTGTGATTCTGGGCCTGTAGAGGATTACCAGACACAATAGTGATCATTAGCAGTGTCGGAAATACTGTTCGGAATAAAACCATCAGTGGTGATTCGGTCAAAATTGTGTGCTCGCGAAGACTCATCGAAAAATCTTGAATGTTGCTGGGAGAATTATCATGCTTTTGGATCTGTGACACCTGCCAGCAGGTTTCTGTTACATGCCCTATTTTTCAGACTGATACAGCAGTCGTCAAGGTTGTGCCAGGTTAATCATCTTCTCAAGAATCCTCAATTTCGCATTCTCTCTTTGCATTGGCCGCAAACTGCTGACATGCGTTGTTGGATTGGTAAAGACGTCGACAACAGCGCAAAGACCGGAATGTTTGCTATTTTGCTGCCACTGCCGTGGACGCTGCGCCTGTAGTCAGGCAGTATTGCCTGATGCAGCGACTGAGCGTGCAGTTCTACTCCTTTTCGGCATTGATGTGCCCTTGTTTGTGCTGTGACCGGAAGTATTTTGTATCCAGTAAGTTAGTTTAACCAGGATTGAAGGATATTAATGATGCGAATAACCCATCTTTTGGCAACCGCCGTTGCGTTTGCTTCACTAAGTGCAGTCACCAGTACTGCTGCGCAAGCCAGCGGTTCATACCCGGTAACTGTGCACAAGCATGTTAATTTTAGAGGTCGATCTCTCGGTGTAGGAGAGGGTGAAGTCACGATCAGTGACCTCAGATCCAGTGTAGGAAACGATACGATATCGTCCATCAGTATTGAAGCCGGATATCAGGTAGTTGCATGTCAGCACAGTCGATTACGTGGCAGGTGCGATACTTTCACCAGCGATGTTTCAGATCTTCGCACCATCTCATTCAATGACACGATTTCTTCGCTAAGTGTCACCAGGGTATCGGTAGCTCCGGTTACTGTGTTTCAGCATGTGAATTTTGGTGGGAGTTCACTGGGGCTTGGAGAGGGCGATACTACTCTTCGTGTCCTAAGAGACTCTCGCGTTGGTAATGATCGTATATCATCGATTCAAATAGCGGAAGGCTATGAAGTATTTGCCTGTCAGCACAGCCGCTTTAGAGGGAGGTGTGAGACCTTCACAGCCTCTATTGCTGACCTTCGCACTATTTCATTCAACGACGTTATATCATCATTGAGAGTGCAAAAAACCACAGGCACACCACCTCCGCCGCCACCTCCACCACCTCCGGTGAATACTCCCCCGGTGGCCTCTGATGTATTTCTTAGTACAGATGCCGACACCACCTTTGATTTCTCACTGGCTTCAGATGTTACGGATGCTGACGGGGATGCTTTATCAATAACAGTGGATGCGCTCACTGGTCTCATTAATAACAACGACGGTACATTCACCTTTGATCCAGCTCTCATAGCCGGTGTAGATGATTTGTTGGTTGGTGAGTTTATTGAGGTTGAAGTTGAGTATGAAGTATCCGATGGGCAGGCAACCGACACAGCGACGATCACTATAGCAATAGAAGGTACAGTGCCACAGCCGGTTGTCTTCGCGATAGGTGATATTGGTCCTGGTGGCGGCACGGTATTCTCGGTAACTAACGGCGGTCTTAGCGGGCTGGAATTTGCGCCGGATGTTCTCACAAGTCTGTCTGGAGATATCCAAGGTACTAATCCTGGAGGCAATATCACCTGGGGTTGTGCCGGAGAAAATCTGGCTATAGACAATGTATTTGGTTTTTCTGACGCAGGCGTACCAAACCAGTCAACTCAATCTGGCGGTGTTAACGAAGGAATACTAACGAGCGCTTTCAGTGATGGAACATGCACTCCATTTGCAGGGCTTGAGGCATCACTTTATTCGTCAGTCAATCCTAATACTGATGATGTAGTTGATGATTGGTATTTGCCGTCGGCTCCGGAGTTGCTTGAAGTCCGAACGCAGTTTCTGGGTAACGGTCTGACCAATGATCAACAAGATGCAATAGATGGATTTACGTTTTGGTCATCGACAGAATCTTCGGCTCAAAACGCCTGGATCATGCTGAGCTTGCCGAACTCATTAGTTGCTGGAGACGGTGTCAGCCCTGAAGCTAAGGGCGGCGGTATCGGTCGTGCAGTGCTACCTGTAAGATCATTTTAAATCTTAGCTAAAG
>CAZQKJ010000548.1:142-2956 GCA_964593315.1 uncultured Granulosicoccaceae bacterium | reverse complement strand
GAGATAGGATTTTTGCAGTTAGAGCATTTGCCACGTAACAGCAACCAGGATAGCACCGGTATGTTTTGCCATGCGGTGATCATCTTTCCACAAGAAGGACAGGCCGAGCGTGGCACCATCAAATTAAATGGTTCCGTTTTTTCCGGTTCAGCGTTCTGTTGATCGTTAGAGTCGTTTTGATCGGGGTTGGCATCCTGGCTCAGGAATTCGGTGCATTCGCGGCGCCAGTTCGCTTGCATCATTAACGGTAATCGATAAACCACCACATTGAGGAAGCTACCGACAAACAAACCGAGTATGCCGCAAACGCAAAAGAGCAGCGCCGGGCTGCTCTGTAATAAACTAAAGAGTGTCATGATCGACCTGATAAGGAATCCCGTCTATATTGTAGACGGGATGTCCGGTTATTTCGAAGGCCATAATCGGAAAACCAGGCCAGTGCGTCAGGTAAAGTGCTATTAGAACGCGTCGCCCATTTTAAAGATTGGCAGATACATCGCAACCACCAGTCCACCAACCACTATACCCAGAAAGGCCATGATCATGGGTTCCATCAAGCTGGTCAATGCGTCTACAGAGTTATCAACTTCTTCTTCATAGTAATCGGCAACCTTTGACAGCATTTCATCGATAGAGCCCGATTCTTCACCGATAGATACCATCTGTACTGCCATGTTTGAGAATAACTCCTGTTCTCGCATGGATGCGGTGAGACGTTGTCCGGTAGAGGCATCATCTTTCATATTGATGATGGCATCTCGATATACTGCGTTACCAGCAGCCCCTGCAACAGAATCCATCGCTTCAACCAACGGTACACCTGCAGCTGACATAGTGGCCAGTGTTCGTGCGAACTTTGAAGTAGCCGCTTTGTGCAGAATTTCACCAACGATTGGTAATTTAAGCACTACTGCATCCATTTTGTCTCTGAATTTTTGAGACTTTTTGTGGATCGATTTGAATGCAAAGACAAACAAGCCGATTCCGCCAAATACAACCAGCCACCACTTCTGCATTACTTCAGACATGGTCACAACCATTTTGGTAAAAGCTGGAAGATCACTACCGACGCCCGCGAACAGTGTTTCGAACTGCGGCACAACAAATACAAGAAGAATCGCGGTCACAATGAACGCAATGATCAAAACCGCAATTGGGTAGGTCATGGCTTTCTTGATTTTCTTACGCAGCGCTTCTGTTTTCTCTTTATAAGTAGCAACTTCGTTCAGAAGCTTTTCCAATGTACCTGATTGCTCACCTGCCTCGGTCAGATTGCAAAAGAGCTCATCAAAATGATCTGGGTGGTTTCTAAGTGCATTGGTTAAACTAGCGCCACCCTCTACGTCATTTTTAATCTGGGTAACCACCTGTGCCATGGCTTTGTTATCAAGGCCTCCGGCAACAATCTCGAATGCCTGCACCAGTGGCACACCAGAAGCCATCATAGTAGTGAGCTGGCGAGCAAAAATTGCAATGTCTCCAGCGGTAATACTATTTTTACCACCTTTTATCGGCTTTTGCTTTTTTACCTTACCAGCGGCAGGAGTAATTCCCTGGCGTCGCAATTGCGCTTTTACCAGGTCAACACTCTTGCTGGACATCTCGCCTTTGACGACTTTTCCAGTCTTGTCCTTGCCTTCCCAGGTATAGACTTGTTTAGTTGCTGCAGCTGCCATTATTCTAGTCCTGCGTCACGCGGTTGGCTTCTTCAAGGCTGGTCAATCCAGCCATGACCTTTTTCAATGCTGAACGACGGAGATCGTCAATGCCTTCTTTCAAAGACTGATCCGCAATGTCAATGGCATTACCGTCAGACATAATGATTCGACCCATGTCTTCAGAGATTGGCATAACCTGATAGATGCCGACTCGGCCTTTGTAGCCTTCGTTACATTTACTGCACCCATTAGCCTGGTAGATAGTGATATCTCCGGCCAGATCTTCTTCAGTTAATCCTTCTTTGAGTAGTGTTTCTTTTGGAACATCTGCTGGTTGTTTGCATTCACACAACCGGCGTGCAAGACGCTGTGCGATGATTAGCGTTACTGCTGTTGCTACGTTAAATGCTGGTACGCCCATATTCATCAATCGAGAGATTGTCTGTGGCGCATCATTGGTGTGCAATGTAGACAGTACCAGGTGACCGGTTTGTGCTGCTTTAATCGCAATACTGGCGGTTTCAAGGTCACGTATCTCACCAACCATGATGATATCCGGATCTTGTCTCAAGAAGGCTTTGAGCGCTTCGGCAAACGTGAGTCCTGCTTTCGGATTTACGTTAACCTGATTAATTCCTGCCAAATTTATTTCTGCAGGATCTTCTGCTGTCGAGATATTGGTGTCAGGCGTGTTAAGTATATTGAGACCGGTGTAAAGTGATACCGTTTTACCAGAGCCGGTTGGGCCCGTGACCAGTATCATTCCGTAAGGATTTGCAAGCGCGTCCATGTAGCGTTTTTTCTGTATATCTTCATAGCCCAGTGCATCAATACCCAGCTGTGCACTGCTTGGGTCAAGAATACGCAGTACGGTCTTTTCACCAAACAAAGTGGGGCATGTGTTAACACGAAAGTCAATCGCACGAGTCTTTGAAATCTTAAGTTTTATTCGACCGTCCTGTGGAACCCGGCGCTCTGAAATATCCATTCGAGACATGACTTTAAGGCGAGCAGTTAGGCGCCCTGCGAGGTTCATCTTTGATTATCTTTATTGTGCACTAATGTGAGGAAGCACGGTCGGGAATGGTTGCTGTTTTGCGGTTTGCGGTTTGCGGTTTGCGGTTTGCGGTTTGCGGTTTGCGGTTTGCGGTTTGCG
>CAZQKJ010000547.1:0-2962 GCA_964593315.1 uncultured Granulosicoccaceae bacterium | reverse complement strand
GCGCTGCAGCGTCTTGGATGACATTTTACTGTGGTCTTTCGTAACTGCTGACTGAAAACAGTGCGTTAGATTACCTGGTCTTTTTTGACAGAGGTATGTCGGTCGATCCTCCAGGAGTTGAGCATTGTCACTATTTAAGAAGTTACGTCGCAAGCTTGGCGGAAAACGCAGTACCTACCACCGAACTTCATTTGCAGATTTTTTTCTGACTGTATTTGTGCCGCTCATGGTGCTCGTGGTCCCATTGATTATTGCCTGGGTACTTCTCAGCTAATCGAAACAAAATACCAGGTTGCGGAAATAATCGGGATCAAATTAGCGAGGGCTGTTTTACAGCCCTCGCAGATGTTGTTACGGCTTTTTTGGTGGTTCGTACTTCACTTCTTTTTGGAATGATTCCCAAATTGTTTCGTAGCCTACAAAGCCTTTTTCATTCGGTTTCATTTGGCGAGTCGTGACGTGTCCGGACTCGCCGTCGGGGACTACCGGTCGCTCTTTGCTTGGTTCACTCATAACCTGGTTCTCTCGTTTTAAGTACTTAAAATTTGGATGCCTGCAGAGTATGCAGGCATGTGTTTGAAATTGTCATTGGTTAGTATTCAAAATCATGACGATATTCTGATTAGATGTAAAGAATCCCGTCACGACGATTATTTATAGCGGGTTCGCCTTCAGTGGCTGCGCGTAGTCTCGCTTCAACTCGCAGTGACTGGATTAGTTCCTGATCGATTATGTCCGGGTACATGCCGCAAAAACGCGCGACTTCCATCGCGTGGGGCTGGCAGTAAGACTCCAGGCGGCGTCGGTCATCGTGACTCAATCCGTGTAGCATCAGCAAGCGGGGTGCCTGTCTTTCGATATAGCGCCGGCACAAGGTCTGATTTGTGGATTCCGGCCAGTCTTCATCAATCATCAATGGTGGAAAATCGTTGTCATCACTGGATGTGCGTTCATACCATTGTGCTTTCGGTTTTGTGCCTGAGCGCTGTGCGACCAGCATTTCCAGTCGATAGTTCACCGGAGGTGACTGATCATTTTGCTCTTGCTCTGTTTTATTGATCGGCATGACGGCGGCGGGCAGGGCGGTCCATTCCGGACGGTCTGGAAACTTAGTCATTTGTTCTGCATCTGTGCAGGAAAAAATCAAGGCCAGTGGCAATCCGGTTACAGCATCCAAAAGCCAGTACTCGTATTTGTCAGTGGGGGCGAATGGCAGTTTTATATCGGCTAGAAAACCCAATAGCGTGATGATTTGATCATCAACTATTTCCTGTTCCATGAGGTCGGGGTTGTTCGCATAGGTTTTAATCTCACTGGCATTGAGTGTTGCAACCCTGACATGGGATCTGTTGACATACTGAATTTCCCAGGTAAGTCCGTCGATAGTCAGGGCCCGATACTTGTCGGATTCAGCAATTTGAACTTGTCCTGAGTAAGGTGGCAGCAGGCGTTTGGAAAATGTTCTGATCATGTTTGTAAGGATCTGCTCATACCTGCAGTGACACCACGAGTTGTTTTGCCTGTTGTATGCGTGCGTCTGTGCTGTTTTGAAAATTTTTATAATCGGTTTGTGCAAACAGTGTTTTGAGTTTTTCAAATTCAGTGACTGATGCTTCAGCCTTGTCCAGATAATCTGATTCCTCGGCCAGCGCTAACATTGCAGAGGCCCGGTTAGCGGTGACCATTGCCCAAATCAACGGTACCGTATCTTCGTTAAGGACTTTCAAGGCTTCCTCATAAGCAGGTATTGAAGCCTCCAGTGATCCGATGTCTTCTTCGTGTTCACCCAGTCCTTGCAATGCTGCCGCAATGTTGTTTTGTGTAATTGCCCATGCAAACTCGTTTTTGTCTTGTGTTCGCTCTCCCAATGCATTTCGAAATGCCACCAGTGACTGTTCCAGCGTACGTGCTCCACGACGCTGTGCACCCAGTTGGTACAGCACGGTGCCGATACTACACAGAGCTGCTGACCAGTCTTCAGAAGCGGTTTCTCTGGGCAGTTGAGTGGCCGCTTGTGTATAGGTTTGATGTGCCTGCTTGAGCATACGGTTGTCGTCTTCCAGCTGCCCCATGTTGTGCATGACTAACCCCATGTTAAAGCTTGTCTGAGCCCATTCCAGTGGCGTGGTTTCCTGGGTGCGTATTTCCAGCGCCTGTTCATAAGACAGTGCGGCCTGCTCAAGAAAATGTGCGCTGCCGCTGCGCTGGCCAATCAAACCCATCACATCACCAATATTGTGGTGAATGGCGGAAAGTCTTTGAGGGTCGTCCTCTCTGTCGGTCATCATCTGCATGCCCTGCAGTAACTCAATTGATTGCTGGAAAACATGTGCGCCACCGAGGCGCAGTTCTCTGCGATCTGCAGCATCCTGCAATGTATCCTGCGAGTTAGCCCACTCAATCAATGTGGGTTTGTCGGGTGACAACTCGAAGACTGTATTCTCGAATCTGGCGATAGCCTGGCCCAGCGCACCGTAGACCGGGGACTCCGGATCCATTATTGAAAGTAGATCGCGGCCATTATTCTGGTAGCGCCACTGGAACGATACACCCAGGCCCGGAGCTAACAGGGTTTCTGCATAGAGGTGTTGGGGCATTTTCGAAACTCCATGCTTTGAGCTGTTTATAAACGTGACAACGTGTACCGGCCCGGATGATTCATGGGGCACCACAAGGAGGGCATGATGAATCGGATTGTTGTTTCCGGACGGTTGTTTAGTGAGCTACAGGCTTTACGTTTTTATCGTCACCGATGATATCGCTAATGGCGGGTTCTGCATTGACTGGCCCACCAAACTCGATCTCTTCGTCGGTGGCATCACGGACGCTAATGATATTGAGTCGGAATATTACTTCACGACCACACAAGGGGTTGTTGCCATCAATCGTGATGCTTGTGTCATCCATTCGAGTGACCAGGAATGTCTTGGTGCCACCCTGTTCGTTTTCCATCAGTATGGAC
>CAZQKJ010000546.1:0-2966 GCA_964593315.1 uncultured Granulosicoccaceae bacterium | reverse complement strand
CCTATCGTGCCTACGTTTACATGTGGTTTCGTACGTTCAAATTTTTCCTTCGACATTACTAGTGACCCTGAATGGTTAGTTGGTCTTATTAAGTTCTAAGTTGTAAAACAAAAATTATTCAATACAACGGTTTCAAAACAACAGCGGATAACTACCGCCTAACACAGTGGAGCCCATGAGCGGAATTGAACCGCTGACCTCTCCCTTACCAAGGGAGTGCTCTACCCCTGAGCTACATGGGCACTTTCACCTCAAACTCAGTAAACTCGAGTCACTACCTCGCACTTGCCCTGGCTCATTCGACTGCTCCCGGCGGCCTGAAGAGTGGAGCGGGTGATGGGAATCGAACCCACGTTATCAGCTTGGAAGGCTGGAGTAATACCATTATACGACACCCGCTCTGCAACCAGATAACACCGACTTTCCGCTGTCGGCACGCGTTGCAAGCAACGAATGCCAAGTGATTCCATTCATTCCAAACCGCTTCCAAACACAGCTAACAGGCGCCAGATGGTGGAGGGAGGAGGATTCGAACCTCCGAAGCATATGCAGCAGATTTACAGTCTGCCCCCTTTGACCGCTCGGGAATCCCTCCGCGCAAGAGCGGAATTATGATAGTCCAGCAAGCCGGTGTCAACAAATTGGAGACAGCAAGTTGCCGAAAGCCAAAAACAGGCAACCACCCAACCCTCACTCAAGGCTTCGCGTAAATATAGACCATCTTTACAAATGCACCAGCCACGGTTGAGAACACGCTGAATCTGGCTTTAAGATGATTTTTTGGAAAGGTTGGGAAGTGCTGAAATGCCGGCAGTGTACTGTCGAATGGCTTATAGCTCCTAAGAGCACCCAACACCCCCTCCCAACAAAAACTACGTGTTGCCCCCGCAAGCGGTCGGAGTGTCTTTCGGGGAGTTGATTAGCGGCCCGGTTGAATTTGAGGGCGTGGAAGCCTCCTTCCGGGAAAGCACCAAAAACGAAAAAGAATGCCACCCTCCAGCTTGCGGGGGAGTCCAAAGCGTAGTTTGCTTTGGGTGGAGTAATTATTTGGATGCAGTGACAGTCACATCTGGTTAGAAAGAATATTCAGGAAATTGGGCACCTAAAAACCAGGCCGAACCAGCGAAGCCAGCCAGACCTCACACTGAATTAGTTACTCCAGAGATCAGTGCGCAAGTATCTGACTTAAAAATTCCTTGGTTCGATCCGACTTGGGATTATTGAAGAATTCATCCGGCTCTTCTTCCTCGATAATCTCACCACCATCCATAAAGATGACCCGATTCGCTACTTTCTTCGCAAACCCCATTTCGTGTGTCACACACAACATGGTCATACCATCGTGTGCCAGCTCTACCATTACATCGAGCACCTCGGCGATCATCTCGGGATCAAGTGCGGATGTCGGCTCATCAAACAACATGATTTTTGGGTTCATACAGAGACTGCGGGCAATTGCCACACGCTGCTGCTGACCACCAGACAACTGACCGGGATACTTACCTGCCTGCTCCGGAATTTTCACTCGCTCCAGATATTGCATCGCGATCTCTTCTGCCTCTTCCTTGGGCATCTTGCGCACCCAGATCGGTGCCAGGGTGCAGTTCTCAAGCACAGTTAAGTGCGGGAACAAATTGAAGTGCTGGAACACCATGCCCACTTCACGGCGAATCTGTTCGATGTTTTTAAGATCACCAGTGAGCTCTACGCCATCAACCCAGATTTCACCTTTCTGGTGTTCTTCCAGGCGATTCATGCAACGGATCAACGTGGACTTTCCGGAACCTGAAGGGCCACAGATAACAATCCGCTCACCGGCACGAACCTCAAGATTGATGTTTTTCAAAACATGAAACTGTCCGTACCACTTGTGCATTTCATTGATACGAATCATTTCTTGATCGCCTACTGATAAATTAGCAGTGACGTCACCCTGCACTTGGGCCATATCTTGATCATTCATGATTTGTATCCTTCAAAAGACGCAATAGTTTGATGCCAATCAACCGGGTTAATCATCAATTGCGATGCCCCGTGTGAAGCTTGTTTTCAAGATAAATCGAATAGCGAGACATACTAAAGCAGCAGATAAAAAAGAACAGCGCTATAAATACATAAACCTCGGTCGATAAACCCTGCCACTTCGAATCAGAAAGTGATGCGCGCCCAATACCAAGTGGATCAAGCAAACCTATAATGACCACCAGAGTTGAATCTTTAAACAAGCCTATAAAGGTATTAACGATACCGGGGATAGAAATTTTAAGTGCTTGCGGCAAAACAACTAGACGCATCGAAGCCCAATATTTTAACCCCATTGCATCTGCCGCTTCGTGTTGCCCTTTCGGAATAGCCTGCAAACCACCACGCACTACCTCAGCAAGATAAGCCGCCGAGAACAACGTCACCATAATCAGAACACGCAACAATAGATCAAACGTAGTTCCAGGTGGCAGGAAGTAGTTCAGCATTGTCGATGCAACAAACAACAATGTAATAAGTGGCACACCGCGAAAGAACTCAATAAATGCGGTACACAACCAACGAATAAAATGCAGATTAGACTGCCTGCCAAGCGCCAGGAGTATGCCTAGTGGCAATGAAAAAACAACACCGGTAACACCGATCACCATCGTCAGCATGAACCCGCCGAACTTGTCAGTCGGCACAGACTCGAGCCCAAAACCACCCAACAACAACCATGCAGCCACAAGTGGAAAAATCAGCGAGAACCACAAAAACATTTTTCGCTTCGGCATCTTGTCCCAAAGTACCGGCAACAATGCAATCACAAACAACAGAAAACAAAGATTGACTCGCCAGCGCTCCTCTATCGGATAAAACCCGTAGGTAAACTGCCCCAGACGTTTGTCAATAAACCCCCAACAGGCCCCACTCCCTAACTCCCTGCAATGTAAGCGTGAGTCCGCAGAAAATACCGAATCAACAAACAACCAGTTGAAGGT
>CAZQKJ010000545.1:0-2971 GCA_964593315.1 uncultured Granulosicoccaceae bacterium | reverse complement strand
TGTTGAGGAGTATCGCTACTACAATGAACGTGAGAACAATCATCTTGCCTTTTTTACCCGCAGGCTTGATCGCATAGACATCAACGAAAACGTTCTTGGTAAAGTACACCTCGGTGACAACACAGCGCAAATCTTATTGAGCAATATTGATGCGACCAGCCAGAGCTCTCTGACAGCAGTTAACTCCGGACAACTGCAAAGCAGACTAATGCCGGAGGGAATGCCAGACGTATACGGACTTGAATCTATTGCCAGGCGTTTGCAAACACGTGTTTTAAACACCTACATTGATGAACTTGAAGCCTCCCCCGGCTTTAGATTCAAACGTATTTGGAATCGCTTAACTCGCGCCGATGCGAAGCTGCTGACTGCGGCCACAGAAAAGCTACAACGCCGAGTGGCTGATGTCACAGCCTTCCACGAAGTACAGCATCTCATTGACCAGTTCGATGACATTCAAGAGCCGCCGTGGTTTGAGGATTCTATCAACGCAGTTGCCGCCAAAGTACCAATGACACCCACACTTCGTAACCATGTACTGTGGGAGCTATCTGCTTTTTTTACTCACCTGGCGTATGGTGAGGAATTGCAAGGTGTGCTGTTAAACGAGTTCACCGGCATCACACTTAATCCGATGCTGCAAGATCAACCGCACTACTACAGTATTCGTATTCTGTTGCCAGTGCTACAGGCCATGAAAGAAGGCACGCTTGAATCAACCCCGCCGCCACCGGCACAGACACTCAGTGATGTGGCACTGGCCTATAAAGCGCTGGCATCAGATGCCGACAATCTCAATCAGCTGGCACGTGAGTCATATAAAATACTGTTCGACAGAGATTTATCCGGTATTGATAAAACAGGGTTAAGATCTCGCAGCCTGCTGCAGACAGCGCAGTAAGCCAAATCACTTAAACCGAATCAATTAAATAAGCAGCACCACCCTGCGCTGATGTATTTATCGCCGCCCTTTATCGCAATTTATATACTGGCGTAATTGTCGTACAGAGGGGCGTTCGACTTGTAAATGGTCAAACTGCCGCCGCCAATATAACAAAGCCACTACCACCAGCCTTTTTTTCACGCTGACCTATTTTTGCAAAACAGGCATGCTCTGCACTCGCCGGCCCATCAGATAACGTGTAAAAAACACCACCAGCAGCACAATCAGTACAACCATCATACCCATCCCTTCGCGCACGCTCTCGACCTCCCACCAGACTTCTTTTTGCCACCAGCCTGCAGACTTTGGCCAATAATAAAACATTCCAAGAGCGCTAAGCCCGATAGAGGCCATTAGCAAGTAGCCTGCAAAACGACGCAGGAGCATCAACGGGTGCCACGCGGCACATAGTGACCAGAGCATTGGGATTACATAGATAACCATCCACAACAGACCATCGGGATCGTTGTATTGAACAATCATGAACAACAACATCAAACCACTAAGTATGAGATTTAGCCAACGCATACGCTTAGTGTAGTCAACCTCTTGCCTGGCTGCATCAGAAACACTATCAACCTCTCCCGGTAGGTTGGTACAGACCTGCAACCATTCAGTCTAGTGGCCAGGTTGCAAGGGTATGGTAGCTGGCACCATGCGACTCTCGAACCGAGCTCCACAACTGCAGCTCACGAACCTTAAAGCTAAAGTCTGGCTCTATTAACGCCGGCCCTGGTGGTGCAATGAACTTGCGTGCCAGGGTTAGATGCGGCTGATAACGTTTGCTACCACCTCGAGCACCAATTCTATTGGCTGCATGCCGACATTTCTTGTGAAGAGTATGCAGTGCTTGTGGTATCTGAGACGGACCCAGCCACAATACATCTGTATCGGGCCAATAACCTATAGTCTCGAGCCTTAGATCAAATGCAGCATGATTAAAGGCATCCATTATTTCAGCAAGCGTCTGTAGCGCACGGTCATCTGTGTCCCCGAGAAACGCCAGCGTAAGATGATAATTCTGAACAGGTATTTTACGCGCGTGAGCTGGCCAGCAGAGCTCACACCATCGGCTGATATCAAGTGCGGTCTCGGCATCGGGTGCTATGGCAAGAAAAGTTCTCATGGTGATGTCAGGCCAGCAGTCTGGCGCAGTGTTATATTAACGCGACGATAATGATCGATTAAACTAGTCCGGCAAAGCGCGCTCACCGTAGCAGAGGTACCGGCGTGTAGACACCAGAGTCTTAAGCGTTGATCGTTCTGTAGGAAAACGCAACGGAACAGACGTCGCTGCAGACTAAAAACTTTTGGAGATTTCCGGTAGCTGTGCACCGCAGCTCCAGCAACAGGCAAAGTTGCCCTCAACCGTCTCACCGCAGTCGGGACAATCCTGAGGCGGTGCAACATGGCGTTTATGCGCTTCATATTCATCGATGATAACGCGTGCGCGCGCTTCGTTGGAGGGCTCGACCAACCACAGTGTCACCAACCCCGACGCCGGAAGCTCACCTGAGGCACCGGATAGGAAATGCCCCTTCATGACAACTTCTATGTCTTCTGACAAGAGCGTATCCATCGCCAGTTGTGCATCAATATGATTCTCGGCTTCGTATAACTTCAGCATGCTAGTCAGTAGCTGTCAGCTCATACGGGAGCTCGAGCAACTTCACAGGCATGCTGGCTTCTTTGTCCAGGTACAAAGGCTCGGTGGTGGCATCAATGGCAATCACTGCTAGCATTCGCGAAGTGTTATCGCCACTGCTAACCGCATCGACCACTTTGCCTACCGCACTGGCACTACCGACTTTAAAAATTTCATCGCCCGCCACCGGCAGGTTTTCACCATCATAGGAAAGCCTGAACATCTGACGCTTGAGTTTGCCAAGGTACTGCATCCGGGCTACCACTTCCTGCCCCGGAAAACAGCCTTTCTTAAAGCTGACACCATTAATGAAATTAAGGTTCATCATCTGAAGCACAAAAGCTTCGGTAGTTGCCTCTGTCACTGATGGCAGACCTGCATCT
>CAZQKJ010000544.1:0-2975 GCA_964593315.1 uncultured Granulosicoccaceae bacterium | reverse complement strand
GGATAAGCCTGCGCATCCACCATCTGTTAACGTTGGCGGATGCGCAAGCTTATCCCCCATGACATCATGGCCTGTTTGGACGGGTACTAATTGACAACCTATACCAGGTATTTTTAGACCAAATCCAGACCAGCGCACACCGAATGCCTGGAATTTTTCATTATTGACCTCACCGATGAATTACACTGTCGTCTGATCATCAGCACGAACCATGAAAACGGAGGCCGTAGCACTGCAAGCAGAGATCAAAAAATTCGCCACGCCAATAATCCTGACCTCGGCGCTGTTCGCCACCGGCTGGTGGACGGGTCAGTACGGCCAGACAGCCTGGAACACGGTTAAAAAGGCAACGATAGACTCTTACATGAATCGATACCTCGCCATGAGTGAGAGCGGCGTTTCATCGATTGTCTACTACGTCAGCACCAGGGATGCTGCATCGCTGCTCGCCATGGCCGATTCGTCAACCGAGATTCTCGCAGTGGACGAGACAAAAATAGATAATCTTTTTGATGTCAGGATCAACTACAGCACGCGAGTTTCGACAGTAAAATCACTGCGTGCAATGGACAACATAGACGCTGTCATTACCCTGCCGCTGATTTGCCACTGACTTTATCCAAAGAAAAGTTCCATACAATACCGGCACAGGAAAATCGGCCCGTCGTATCAACCCGGATCGTAAGCTCAGTGTATTTTGATTGTTTACTTTCGAAATTTCAGCCGGATGTCACCGCGATAGCAAAAGCAAAAGCCAGTGCATAGTCATCCAGAATGGCAAAGCGACCGGTCTTTCCAAAATGCCCTGAAGACATATTGGTTTTGAGCAACAGAATATTGTTGTCGGTCTTTAGCGATCTGAGTTTTGCCACCCACTTTGCGGGCTCCCAGTAAGTGACACGTGGATCAGAGACGCCAGCTGTCACCAACATCGCCGGATAATCCTTCGGTTCTATGTTGTCATAGGGGGAGTAAGCTGAGATAGAGTCAAACGCTTCCCTGCTTTCAATCGGGTTACCCCACTGGGACCATTCACCCGGTGTCAGCGGCAATGTGTGATCAATGATGGTATTGAGCACATCGACAAAAGGCACATCTGCAATCACTCCGGCAAAAAGATCCGGTTCCATATTGACCGCAGCCCCCACCAATAGTCCACCAGCAGAGCCACCATGAATCACAATGTTCTGTTTGGCAGTGTACTGCAGGTGAATCAAATGCCGTGCAGATGCAATCAGATCATGAAAGCTGTTGACCTTACCGGTAAACTTGGCTTGCTCATACCAGTCACGCCCTTTTTCTTCACCCCCTCTTACATGGGCAATGGCGTAGATAAACCCCCGATCCACCAGAGACAAGCGATTAGCAGAGAATCCTGCAGGTACGCTACTGCCGTATGAACCATAGCCGTACAACAAACAGGGAGCGCTGCCATCTATGCAGGTATCCTTATGATGCAGCAGAGTCACCGGAACTTGTGCACCATCATGTGATGTGGCTGTCACTCGCCGGGTTATATAATCCGTGCTCTCATGGCCTGACGGGATCGACTGGGTTTTTAATAACTCCCGCTTACCACTGGCGCAATCGTATTCCCATGTTTGCCACGGTGTGGTAGGTGAAGAATAATCAAACCTGAAAACACTGACGTCATACTCGTAACCAACATCAAGCCCCAACGAGTAGGCTTCTTCATCGAAGTTAACCGAGGATTCTTTTCCATCATTACCGGCAAAGTAGATCGCAGGTAGAGCATCTTCAACCGCCAGCCACATAACCCAGTCACGATAAACTTCAACAGAGTGAATCATCAATCCTGGCTGGTAAGGTCGGTAATCAGTCCAATGCTGCATCGCCGGATTAGCAACATCGGTTACCGAAATCTTAAAGTCTTTTGCGCCATCTGTGTTGCTCAGGATAACAAACCGGTCGCAAGAATCATTGACCTGATGGTCTACAGAATATTCTAGTCCTTCAGCACGCGGTTCAATGAGTTTTGGTGCGCTATCGATCTGGTTCAGCGGGATATACCACACTTCATCCTGATCATTCATTCCGGTGGCGATAAACACATACTGCTCTGAGCTACTGGAAAATACACTGCAGAAAAAGCGTTCGTCTTTCTCATGATAAACCAGAACATCATCAGAGGGATTAGAGCCAAGCGTGTGTCGGAACACTTTACTCGGCCGATGACTCTCATCAACTCGGGTATAAAAAACCGTCTCGCCACCGGCCCAGGTAACCTCATCGACATCTTCTATCACCTGCTCTGCATCAACACCGGTAGCCATATCGCGAAAAAACAACCGATAATATTCAGCCCCCGAGGTGTCACAAGTCCAGGCCAGTGTTTTGTGGTCCGGACTATAGTCCGTACTGCCATGATCAAAATATTCGAACTTCCCGGCTTCAACATTCACATCAATGAGTATTTGCTCTGCCCCGCCTTCACGTGGTGTGCGAAAAAACACCGGATGTTCTGCACCCTCAGTGTAACGGTGTGAATAGGCATAAGGGCCATAAGGATCAGGTACTGAATCATCTTTCTCAAGCATACGACCGCGCATCTCTGCAACCAGCGTTTTCTGTAGCGACTCGGTACTGGCCATAGATTCTTTGCAGTATCGATTCTCCTGTTCAAGATAGGTTTTGATTTTTACAGGAAGCAGATCGGGATCACGCATAGCCTCCTGCCAGTTATCCGCGCGCAGCCATGCATAATCATCAGTCCATCGCACGCCATGTGCTTGACACTGAAGCGGCTTTTTTTCTGCAATCGGTGGTTTGCCTTGAGGAGATATTTTCAAGAGTGACCTGACCATTTTTCTGTTGTAACCGGGTAAGCGAGAGGCTTTCTCATGTGTGTTGACTTTCTGACACAACAGGCGGGTAGCAGACTATCATGTGCATACGCACATCAACTCACCCGACCCGGCTTATAGACAAAATCAGTCTACTGATCAGCAACAGCC
>CAZQKJ010000543.1:0-2977 GCA_964593315.1 uncultured Granulosicoccaceae bacterium | reverse complement strand
TTCTCTGCGATGATCAACCTCACGCTCCATTTGCATCACATCGGTGAGCGACTCCAGCGACTGTCTGGACTGCTGCAAACGCGTCATCAGACCCGATACCATTGCAAGCGGCGCCATACACCGGCTGGTAAGCATCACCGTGGCAATGAGCGCACCCATTGACAGTAGTCCGGCATTAACCCGGTAGACACCGGCAACAATAACCGCCACCGATGTAAGACTGATCAAAGAGGTAGTCGCCGAGTTACCGACCAGGCTATACCAATGAGATTTAACCCCACTCAGTGCAGCACTGCCAAGGTACTTGTTCATTTTTCTCTGCAGATATCCCTCTGCATTGTTGGCCTTGATAGATTCGAGGTTAGCAATGCTTTCCCCCATCAGAGTCTGGCGTTCTATACTCGATGCAGTCGCATTCTTTACCGCTCTACTCAGTGGCACCTGCAAAGACAGGTTTATAGCCAGACCAATTGCCATGGCCAACAACAGCACCCAGCCAATCGGACCTGCAACAAAAAATATCACGCCAATCATCAGCACCGAGAATGGCAGATCAACCAATGCAAGCATGGCAGCAGAGACAAAAAACTCGCGCAAGGTCTCGTAGGCTTTTAATCGATTTGCGAGAAAACTGGTAGAGTTAGGTATCGATCGCATAGACAATGACAACACTTGCTCATACAGAACACCTGCCAGCTCGTAGTCCATTTCGCGACCCGCACGCTCAAGCAAGGCACCACGTACCAGACGGATCATCAGATCAAACAGATAGACCAGGGTGACGCCAATCGCTAATACCCAAAGGGTTTCAACCGCGTTGTTAGGCACAACTTTGTCATACACAATCATGACAAAGAAAGGCATTGATAGGGCAAACATATTCACCAACAACGATGCCGGTATCATCTGTAAATAATAGGAGCGGTATCTCCAAAGCGTCAGCCAAAACCACTTCTTACGTTTCGAAGCGATATCCATATCGGCAGAGTGGTTGACTGATTGATCAGCTTGCACCTGTTCAAGCGTAAAGGCATAGCCCATGTACTGACGTTGCAGTAGCGCTTTATCTACTGGTCTCAGATCACTGTTGGTATCCAGCAAAAAGTACTCGGCAGTATCACTGGACGGATTAAAAACCACTCCAACCTGATTGCCTTGCAGCAATACGATGACAGGCCCGGTATGGGAATGCAGGTGATCAAAATCGGTTTTGCTGAAGTTCGCTTTGAATCCGGCTCGCGCCGCCACTCGAGGGAACATCTCTGGCAATACACCTTGCACTGGATCAACTGGCAATCCAGACAATAGAGAAGCACTGTCGACCTTACGGTCATATCGCGTCGCGACATGACGTAAACATTCGAGCAAGAGATCTACGGGTGCATCGGTATTCATATAAATGGCCAAACCTGCAGACAGACGCAGCGGGGTGCGAAGATCTGCAAAATTTGGACCACAACACAGGATGCGCTACAGCAGGGCCAGCTTACCTCTGGTGACTCACTCTACATCTGAGCGGCGACGCCAATAACACTGACGCGCCCACTACTTGTAAAATCAAATACGCTCAAGCGATTCGATACCGAGCAGGCCCAGACCGGTAGTGAGTGTTCTCGATGTCAAACCACACAATTGCAAACGGCTGCGCTGTATCTCATCAGACGCCGCATCACGCACCGAGCACTGATCGAAAAAGCGCGCGAACAACTGCGCAAGATCAAAAAGATAGTTACACAACAAATTGGGTTTGTATTCATCGAGTACTTCGTTGAGCAGCTCGTCAAAACGCAACAGCTGCATAGACAACTGACGTTCAACAGCTTCAGTAAAGAGGATGTCATCGGTACTATTGCGAAGTTGCTCTGTGCTGGTTTCAGTTTTGCGCAATATACCGTGCACCCTGGCATTGGCATATTGAAGGTAAGTTGCTGTATTGCCTCGAAGCGCCAACATCTTGTCATAACTGAATTTATAGTCCGAGGTTTTATTTTGTGAGAGATCAGCGTACTTCAAAGCGCCCAAACCAACCACCCGGCCTATTTCCTGTTGCCGATCCTGTTCAAGATTCGGGTTTTGTTCACGGGCAACCTCAAGTGCCCGCTTTTCTGCCTCGTCAAGCAAACCCTCGAGGCCCACGGTATCCCCGGCACGGGTTTTAAAAGGCTTGCCATCATCACCCATCACAGTACCGTAACTAACATGAGTCATTTCAACATCGTTGTAACCCCACAGTTTTGAGGCGGCAAAAAGTTTATCGAAATGCGAGTGTTGACGATGATCCACCACGTACAGCATAGAGTCTGCCTGCCACTCTTCAGCGCGATGCTTCACTGTGGCAAGATCAGTGGTTGAATACAAAAATGCACCGTCTTTTTTGCGAATAATCATGGGTGCATCGAAACCATCAAGGAATACACACATAGCGCCGTCATCTTCCCGAGCTATCCCTTTGGCTGCAAGCTCTTCGACAATAGCGCCAAGCTGATCCTGATAGTAGCTCTCACCCAATACATAATCGAACTCTATACCCAGTCGATCATAGATACGCTGGATATCTTCCAGACAAAACGGTAAAAACTTATCCCACAAAGCACGATTCTCCGCATCTCCTTCGTGCAATTTTGCGGTTTCAAGTAGTACGGTTTTACCGATGTCCGGGTGTGCACTTGCCACTTGTGCCAGTGATGGCTCACAGTTTTCAACCGCATCTGCGTAAGCTGCAATCAACTCATCCTGCACGGCGATTTTTTCGTGCAGTCGTTGTATATCCTTTTTTTGTTGCTTGCGCTTAGATTTATCATCACCGTGATCCTGCGATTCGATTCGCGACAGCGCATCCAGCTGCTTTTGTTTGAGATCACGCGCTTCAGGTAGCTTGCGTCCGGCATCGTGATAATCCACCAATGATCGTACATACTTATACAATCTACTGAGCTCAAGCACCGGACTCTCCTTATAGGCCGCTTCATCCACAAAG
>CAZQKJ010000542.1:0-2977 GCA_964593315.1 uncultured Granulosicoccaceae bacterium | reverse complement strand
GGGATATCAGGCACAATGGGCGTGCCACCCGGTGCAAGTATGATGCGTTCAGCTGTATAGGTTTTATCGCCAACTTTTACAGTGTTTGGATCAACCAACGTACCAAAACCGCTGAGGATCTCTACGTGTTCTTTTTCCAGATTAGATTCATAAATTTTGTTCAACCGAACAATATACGCCTCCCGATCCGCTACCAGCTTGCCCCAGTCAAAGCCCTTTTGCTCAACGTTAAAACCGTAGCCCGCAACATCTCCGACTGTGTGTGCAATGTGCGCTGCATTCCACATAATCTTCTTGGGTACACAGCCTCTATTTACACAGGTTCCACCCATGCGATCATATTCAACAACGGCGCACTTAGCACCATGCTTTGAAGCACGGCGGGCAGCAGCGACACCGCCACTACCACCACCAATGGCGATTAGATCATATTGAAAACTCACAGGATTCAGCCCCTATTGCTAATTTCTATTGTTGCTTCAGATTTGCAACATGTATGGAAGTTCATACTTTTGCGTATAGTCTGTTATAGACTGCCATTTATACATTGCCAACAGGTTTGCCACATACCCCGCGATATGACTCAGGCTGAGAAAAAACCTTAAAATGGCCTGCCAAGAATAACATTATCCTAGGCCCTTTACAGCATCCAGTAAATCCGCGATATGGCTACCATTGGGCTACCAGTGCAGCTCCAGCCGCAAACCGTAGTAGCAGGATATATCGATCTTCATCTCCTGATAGTTTGCTCCTGATTAAGCGGATCTATACACGTAATTTGAACCACTTAAGGTAAACTAACCACATAAGACTGAAGATCGATACACATCGATAGCCAGCTTAAATTATCTCTAAACCTAAACTAACTGCAATCATATAACTATGCTTAATTTTCTACCGGAAAAACACGACGACGGACACTATCGTTTAAAGGTCGATTTACGCGGATATGAGTTAATTCACGAACCTTTACTCAATAAGGGCTCTGCCTTCTCTGAAAAAGAACGTCAGGAATTAGGACTACAGGGTCTTATCCCCAGCGCAACAATGACCATGGATCAGCAGGCAAGAAGAATCCATAAACGGGTCAGCGCACTGCAGGATGATTTTCAACGTTATATAGCACTGTCAAATCTACAGGATCGCAACGAGCATCTTTTCTACTACTTACTTCTGCAGCATCTTGATGAATATATGCCAATTGTCTACACACCAACAGTAGGTGAGGCGACGCAAAAATACAGTCAGGTATTCAGACGTGGCAGGGGAATCTGGATAACACCAGAGCATAAGGGCCGTATGCGAGAAGTACTACAACTGATAAAAAACACCAGAGACATATCACTCATGGTAGTCACAGATGGTGAGTCTATTCTCGGTATCGGTGATCAGGGTGCTGGTGGCATGGCAATATCTGTGGGTAAATTGTCGCTCTACTGTGCAGGAGCGGGTATCCACCCTGCGAAGACTCTACCAGTATGCATTGATGTTGGAACCAATAATCAGTCCTTATTAGATGATGAATTTTATATCGGTTGGCCACACTCAAGAATAACCGGAGACGAGTACGACGCGCTAATTGCTGAATTTGTAGCTGCGGTCACTGAAGTATTTCCTGAGGCACTTATCCAGTGGGAAGACTTTCGCAAAAACAACGCACTATCTATTCTTGATACTTATCGCGATAGCGTACCGTCGTTCAACGACGATATACAAGGCACCGGTGCTGTAGCGCTTGCAGGAGTACTATCTGCGTTACGCGTATCCGGTGAAGCATTGCAAGATCAACGTATTGTTATTTACGGCGCAGGGGCCGCAGGCCTTGGTATAGCGCGTCAACTTCGGGCAGCCTTAGCTGAAGCAGGACTCTCCGGAGACGCTTTACAAGGTGCTATTGCAGTACTTGATAGCCGCGGCTTAATCAATGACAGGCAGGAAATAAGAGACTCTTACAAAAAATCACTAGCCTGGAATAAATCACTGTTAACGCAATATGGTTTATCCGATGACCTGGATCTTCAATCGGTAATAACGAAATACCACCCGACCATACTCATTGGCACATCAGGCCAGGCCGGTGCGTTTAATGAATCCATCATCACCGAGATGGCTAAGCATGCAGACAGGCCGATTATTCTACCTTTCTCTAACCCGACTGATCTTGCGGAAGCGATGCCAGCTAATCTTTATAAATGGACCAAAGGCCGATGCCTGGTTGCAACCGGTAGTCCTTTTAACGATGTTGAGTTCGATGGCAAACAATATCGCATCGGACAAGGTAACAATGTCTTTATTTTTCCAGGCTTGGGTCTGGCAGCTATCACTGCAAAAATACAGCGAATAAGCGACAACATGATCACTGCGGCCTCACGCGCACTCGCTGAGCAGGTCAGCGAAGAAGAATTGAGCCAGGGATTATTGTTTCCGTCTATTGATCGACTTAGAGAAGTCTCTACAGAGATTGCGAAAGCGGTTATTCAAGCGGCGATGGATGCAGATAACTGCAAAAAAATGAACCAGGAAGATATAGCAGCTCTTCTCAATCAAAATTTATGGAATCCAGACTACATTGAATACACTGCTCGCTGACCTGGACCGCAAGCAGATACTACGTGCAAAAAAAACGCGGCTAATGGCGGCCAATGGCCGCGTTTTTTTGTTGCGAAGATAGAACACTGCAGACTTTTTGATCAATCAATAACCAAGCCTTCTATCCTATGATGAATTTCAAGAAATATCTCAGTCCACTATCTTGTCAACTTCCCTCTTAAAGTCTGGCTACTGTTTTGGGAGGGCTCTTGCATTCATGTTGATAGATGGCGAAAAAATGTGAAAATTTTGTGATTGGTCTATTGAGCTAGACCCACGGCATGCTGAGCCATATGCAATTAGGGGAAAGTACGAACGCCAAAATATCTATCTGGGTCTTGCTAAGGAGAGCGGTAATTGTAATTACATAGACACCCATAGCAATAAT
>CAZQKJ010000541.1:0-2993 GCA_964593315.1 uncultured Granulosicoccaceae bacterium | reverse complement strand
GCAATCGGCAGGATAAAAGTCAGTGTAATAAATAACAGTAACGGCAACACCAACATAAACGCTCGCAAGCGACTGCGAAACATCGCCTTATCAAGGCGCTTCTTTAACAACGCATCATCGATGACAACAGGTTCAGTTATCTGAGCGTTAGCGGTCATGGGTAAGCAGGTGGGTTATGCAGATAAAAATATAACGCACCCCGGGAGATCCCCGGGGTGCAAGCCTGCTTAGTTAGCAAGCCACGCGTTGAACTGCTCGTTCAGCTGATCCTGATTGTCAGCCCAGAACTCAAAGTTGTTCTGCAGAGCATTTTTCAGGTTATCAGGAGCAGTAGGCATGTGTACATCCATTGCCAGATCAGGTTGATCATGGAATGAACCTACCAGTGCTGCAGAAGACTTACGTGCAGGACCATAAGAGATCCAGCTTGCTTGTGCTGCCAATGCTTCTGTACCAGTTGAGTACTTCATAAAATCCATGGCGGCTTCTTTGTTAGGAGCACCCTTAGGCATTACCCAAAGATCAAGATCCCAAATCTGACCGTCCCATACGATTTCAAATGGCTTCTGTTCAGACGCTACCGCGTTGAAGATTCGACCGTTGTACGCAGTAGTCATCACCACTTCACCATCAGCCAGAAGCTGTGGAGGCTGTGCGCCTGCTTCCCACCAAACAACTTCATCTTTAATTGAATCAAGCTTCGCAAATGCACGCTCGATGCCTTCTTCTGAATCAAGTACGTCATAAACCTCATCAGCAGCAACACCATCAGCCATCAATGCCATTTCAAGGTTAGCTTTAGGGTTCTTACGCAAACCACGCTTACCCGGGAATTTTTCAGTATCAAAGAAATCAGCGATAGTGACTGGCGCATCGCCTTCTACTTTCTCAGAGTCATAAGCGTAGATGGTAGACCAAACGATATTGGCAACCGCACAGTCAGTGTAGGTACCAGGAAGAAAATCATCCTTTGCAGGAGTCCCGTCAGCACCATCAGGAAAGTCTTCAATGTTCATTGGCTCTAACAAACCTTCATCACAACCACGAATCGCATCAGACAATTCAACGTCGATAAGATCCCACTTAACGTTTCCAGCTTCAACCTGAGCTTTCACTTCAGCAAGACCACCGTTGTAGTCTTCAGATACAACGGTGTTACCTGTCGCTGCCATCCACGGCTTGTGGTAAGCCTCAACTTGTGAAGTGGTGTAAGCACCACCCCAGGAAACAACAGTGATGGTTTCAGCAGCATTAGCGGTACCAACTGCAGCAGCAAGACCTGCAGCAAGCAATGTAGTAACTTTTTTCATTACATTAATCCTCGTTTTTTAAATCCGGAACATCCGGCACTCTTAACACCCCGGGCAGATTCAACCTGCACTAACCACGGGAAACATAAACACTCTCTCGAGTACAACATACCTACATTCAACCCGATGAATTCAAACTTAACATCAGGCTGGAATCTTTAAACAATTGTGTGCCATTGCATTACCACCAACTAGGCATCCAGTGCCCGACAATCTTCCTGCAACCAACCTACCGATACAATATCGCCTTCACTTAAGTATGCATGATTAGCAGAGTTAGGGACTTTAACAATAAAATCATCGCGCCCCAGCAAGGCAACTCTGGTCCGTATGTGATCACCAAGATAAATAAGCTCAAGTACCTTGGCTTCAAATATATTGGGTACCGATCCGGCCTCAGGATTTATTACGACACGCTCCGGTCTGAGGGATAAAGTGGAGTCCTCCCCTGCCCTGGCTACATTAATAGCCATTGAATAAACCGGCACACCCTCAGCAGTCTGCACGACACAATACTCTCCATCTATGTCGGTAACCTTACCGCGGAGCTTGTTGTTCTCTCCAATGAACTGGGCAACAAAAGCATTCTCCGGGCGCTCATAGAGATCACTCGGAGAGGCCAGTTGCTGAATCACTCCGTCATTAAACACTGCAATGCGGTTTGACATGGTCAACGCTTCAGACTGATCGTGCGTAACATACACCACGGTGACACCAAGGTTTTCATGGATGTGTTTTATCTCGTACTGCATTTGCTCACGCAGGTTTTTATCCAGCGCGCCGAGTGGCTCGTCCATCAATACCAACTCGGGGTCAAACACCAGTGCGCGTGCTACTGCCACACGTTGTTGCTGACCACCGGACAATTGTGCGGGTCGGCGATTACCAAACTCACCGAGTTGCACCATATCGAGAGCTTTTTTCACTCGCTCTTCCCGCTCGGTGTTCGACATTTTTCGAACCTCCAGCGGAAATGCCAGGTTCTCGGCAACGGTCATATGAGGAAACAGTGCGTAGTTCTGGAACACCATACCAATGCCACGTTTATGCGGTGGCACATTATTGATTGGCCGGTCGTTGAGATAAATTTCACCGTAAGTGGCGGGCTCGAAGCCTGCCAGCATCATTAGACAGGTGGTTTTACCCGAGCCGGAAGGACCGAGCATGGTGAGGAACTCGCCGGTCTCTACATCGAGATTCAGGTCTTTTACGACGACGATTTTTCCGTCGTAAGTTTTTTGAACGTTTTTGAATTGTACCAGTGGCTTACTTGCAGGCATTCAATTCCAAGGAAGGCTGAACTGTATCATTTTTGATACAGAATGGTGTGTTAATCCTACAGTTTGCAGCAGCAAGCGATTCCAGGCAACCATCAAACAGGACTTATGTGATTCAGGATGGCATCTTTTGCAATGCCATCCCCAACCCAATCCGGCCTTTTTCATTCTTTGTGCGCCGATCAGCCGAACTTCTTAAGCCTCGCGATCAAGCTTGATGTATCCCAACGGCTTCCGCCCATTTTTTGCACATCAGCGTAGTACTGGTCAACCATCGCAGTAACAGGCACCGAAGCGCCGTTATTACGCGCTTCATCCAGTACGATGGATAAATCCTTGCGCATCCAGTCTACCGCGAAGCCGAAATCGAACTCATCTTTAGCCATGGTCTGGTAGCGGTTTTGCA
>CAZQKJ010000540.1:0-3005 GCA_964593315.1 uncultured Granulosicoccaceae bacterium | reverse complement strand
GACTGTGTGGCTGAACGTGCACGCCGAAGATCAGAATGATAAACATCGGTTAGTACCTGATCATTGGTGTAGGCGTGAACAGTCGTCATCAATCCACTGACCAATCCGATTTTTTCGTGCAGCGGCTTTACCATTGGCGCCAGGCAGTTGGTGGTACAGCTGGCATTTGATATCACCGTGTCTGATGATTTCAATACATCTTCATTAACACCGTAGACAATAGTCGCATCAACATCTGAACCACCAGGTGCCGAAATAATTACTTTCTTTGCACCACCCTTTATGTGGGCGCTTGCCTTTTCTTTTGAAGCAAAGAAACCGGTACATTCCAACACAACATCGACACCGAGATCGCCCCACGGAAGTTTGGCAGGATCTCGCTCGGCAAATACTTTAATCCGATCACCGTTGACGATGATATCGTCTCCATCAACAGTAACTTCACCTGGAAATTTTCCGTGTGCCGTATCGTACTTGGTTAAGTGTGCATTGGTGTTTGAATCACCCAGATCGTTGATTGCAACCACATCAAATTCTTTGTTGCGGCCCGCTTCAAACAAAGCCCGCAGTATGTTGCGTCCGATACGTCCATAGCCATTTATCGCTATCTTTATTGCCATTGTTTATTCCTTCTTCGAATAGTTGGTTTTAATTCTGTACAACGCTTTTCACGCTGTTAATAACACTCGCGACATTGATGCCGAAGTGCTCAAAGACTTCATCGGCAGGCCCGGATTCACCGAAGGTATCCAAACAAACCATTGCACCCCGACTGCCTGCATACTTGTACCAGCCGCCGGATACGCCAGCCTCGACGACGACTCTGGCAGACACCGACTCAGGCAATACTGATTCGCGATAGCTTTCAGTCTGACGATCGAACACATCAGTAGACGGCATGGATACCACCCGAACACTGATATTTTCCTCGGCCAGTTTGACCTGAGCCTGTACGGCCAGTTCCACTTCTGACCCGGTTGCAATGATTATAGCTTGAGGATTATCTGAATCGACTAACACATAGCCGCCTTTCTCTATGTTCACTAACTGCGAAGCATCACGCTTTTGCGGAGCCAGCCCCTGACGACTAAACAACAAGCTGCTTGGACCGTCATTTCGCTCAAGCGCTACTTTCCAGCTGACGGCAGATTCAACAGCATCGCAGGCTCGCCATACATCCATATTAGGCATCAGTCTTAAGGTTGCAGCCTGCTCTACCGGCTGATGGGTCGGTCCGTCTTCGCCAAGACCGATGGAATCATGGGTAAAGACAAATAGCGAGGGTATTTTCATGAGCGCCGCCATACGCAACGCATTTCTGGCGTACTCTGAAAACATCAAAAAGGTGGCAGCATAGGCTTTAAAACCACCATGCAATACGATGCCATTCAATATTGCCGACATACCAAACTCACGCACACCAAAATAGATGTAGTTACCGTCCGCATGATCTTGTATACCCTTGCTACCAGACCAGATAGTCAAATTTGAGCCTGCAAGATCCGCAGACCCGCCAATCAGCTCTGGCAGCACCGGCCCGAAACCGTTTAATGCATTTTGCGATGCCTTACGTGAGGCGATTTTCTCGGCGGCGCGATCGACGCTTGCTATGTACTCCTGTGCTTTGTCGTTCCAGTCAGCAGGCAGATCGCCTGCGACCCGACGTTCAAACTCTGCACAATCATCCGGATGCTTTGCACGATAAGTATCGAGTGTTTCAGTCCACTCAGCTTCTGCAGCAGCACCCGCTTGCTTTGCGTCCCAGGCATTATAGATTTCACCCGGTATTTCAAACGGTGCATGCGCCCAGCCGAGCTTTTCTCGGGCCAGCTGAATTTCATCCGCACCCAGAGGAGCACCATGGCTAGACTCTTTGCCTTCCTTATTGGGAGAACCAAAACCGATCAGTGTCTGGCAGCAAATCAGTGTTGGTTTATCGCTTTGAGCCTGAGCATTGCTCACAGCCTTCTCTATAGCAGCACGGTCATGACCATCTACCTCATCGATCACGTGCCATCCATAACTCTTAAAACGCGCCGGTGTGTCATCGCTAAACCATCCTTCAACTTCGCCATCAATGGAGATGCCGTTGTCATCGTAGAAGGCGATCAACTTGCCAAGCTTGAGCGTGCCGGCCAGTGAACAGGCTTCGTGCGAAATGCCTTCCATCAGGCAACCATCACCCAGAAAGGTATAAGTACGATGATCTATCAGATCCAGACCGGGTTTGTTGTATTGCGCCGCCAGTGTCCGCTCTGCTATCGCCATACCGACGGCGTTGGCCAAACCCTGGCCCAAGGGTCCCGTGGTGGTCTCCACACCCGGTGCATAGCCGTACTCCGGGTGACCTGGCGTTTTTGAATGCAGCTGACGGAAATTTCTTAACTCTGAGATGTCCAGGTCATACCCACTCAGGTGGAGCAGGGAATACAGCAACATCGATCCGTGACCGTTGGATAAAACAAACCGATCCCGGTCAATCCAGTCAGGGTTGGAGGGGTTATGCCTGAGGAAACCGTTCCACAAAGTCTCAGCGATATCTGCCATGCCCATGGGGGCACCAGGGTGGCCTGAATTGGCCTGCTGGACCGCGTCCATGCTGAGTGCGCGGATAGCATTTGCCAGCGTTCTGTGATCAGTCATTAGAGATTATTTCGAATTCCGGGGAATTAGCTGCCGGGCTCGGAATGCAGCTCGGATGAAAAAAAGCAGATTATTCGGAGGGTACTAGTGGAACCACTCCGCGACATTCGGCTCGAACAACCCACAAATATAGCATTTAAAGGGGATACGGGAAACATCGAAATTACTGCTCCGGATGACTCAAATGATGAAAAATTCCGGTCAAATAACTGAAATACCACTATTTTCTTGAAAATCCGATGGACTATCCCCACGTACTTTGCACGCCAAAACTCTCACTCACAACGCTAGACAATAATCAGCCGTTTCGCTAGACTGGTGGTTTGCGTTTTTAAAAGGTAGATTCGTGTCCGCAAGAACCG
>CAZQKJ010000539.1:0-3019 GCA_964593315.1 uncultured Granulosicoccaceae bacterium | reverse complement strand
ATTTTAAATCTTAGCTAAAGTGTCGGTCACCCGGATACCGGGTGACCGATTTTAATAGAGCCAACTACAATTTTTCATTCTTAGCTTAAGTCTTTTTGTCAAATCTAATGACGATCGGGTTGTGCGAGTGGTTCGTGTAACTAAGATAAGCCAGAAACATTGAAAAAATACCGATCAGTTTTCGTTAATAACCGCGCCGCTCCCAGTTTTAATAATTCCTACCGCGCACACCAGATCTCGAGCTTACGGGATGACAATACCCGATCCTTTTAATTTTCGTCCTGATCAGAATTCGTGTGATCTCAGCGCTGTGCGCCGCTTCTAACAGATTCTGATCGCACCACCGTAAAATCGATTCTGCTCGCTTGCTGAATTTGCTTCTCACGTTAGCTGTGGACAGTCCACGGCGTGCCAGCAGCTTCCCGGATACGCACCAACAATCACCAGCGGTCGTACTAATACTGCATTGTTCGTCGAGTGAGGCATTTGCATGACAACTGCCGAGGGTCAGCGCTTTGCGAATCGGAAACACAGTCTTATTTGCAGCGCAAAAGCTCTCCGGGGTGGCCTGAACATTGGTTTTACAACAAAGTGGGTGTTTTGCATTGCCAGCTCGCTCAATATACTGTTTAATTATCTTCTCATGACATTTGACAAGCCAATCTGTCAGACCTTATAGTGTCATGACAATAAGAATTAACAGGTGGTTGCTTTATGAGTAGTCGTAGTGCGGTTGTTTCAAAACTTAACCACACTGTTTTTTCTGTGCTGCGTTCTGAGCGTTACTCCAGTCACACTCATGAGGGCAGAAACACCAGTAAGCAGCGTAGGATAATAAGGCAGGCTATCTTCATTGAGGCGGCAGTTGCCTCTACGCTGATTGTGTACATCACGTGGGTGTGTTTTCGCGGGTGGTATTTTAAGGTTCCGATTGTCACGCACACCAGTGTGTTACTGGGATCGGTGCTGGTGCTTTTTGCAGCATTGGGCGCCAAGCTGTGCTGGATTGTCTGGTCTGCACTGCAGTCCTGGTTTGAGTCAATAAATAATTGATGCAGTGCTCGAGAGAAAGGACGCACATGGCAGCGGGTCCTTACCTTGAACCCTATTTATAACCAAGCGTTGGATCCTGCCGTGTTACTTCTTTGCTTATTGTTGTCAGGTCTTTGATATTGTTTAATTTAATTTGATTTGATCTGACAGGCGGCAGGCAGATTAGTGTTTGCTCTTAACGAAGAACAAAATGCCTGGTTTGTTAAACCCCGTAGTCGTGCAAACCTGTTGGCTTCTAAGTGTGCCTTGAGATTTATGAGCTCAATTCGTTCCTCTATCACCACTATAGTGTCACGGGAACTTGAAAGTATGCGTAGCCTGTTAGCTGCCGACAAGATACCGACTATTTTTACTGAATATCTTTTGAATCAGCATGATGAGCAGGGTACATACGAGGAGCACCACTATCGTAAGTAGTGTAAAAGAAATTAACGAGCCCTCAGGCAAGTCTCCCGCGAGTTTTGAATAGATGATTTTACCAGCAGTAATAAAGTAGGAGTGCACAAAAAATATACCGAAGCTGACTCCCGCAACAATCGCGATGGGTTTGTAGTTAAGTTGATCTTCGTACTTTATGAATAGACCGAGAAATAAGACTGACATCGCCATTTTCTGCAGATAATTGAGGTAGGTCATGGTGTGCTCCATGAGAAAGAACTCCATGGCAGCGAATGCCAACCCTACCGCAAGTGAGAGCGCAATGACTGAGTATCGGCTGATGACAGGGTTAATAGACTCTTTGTATCTACTGCAAAACATGCCAGCCACAAAGACTGAAAAGAAGTGTACAAAGTTCTCATGTGGCAAGCCGCGGCTTACAAAGCAGGAAATAATTATCAGCACTGGCAAGGTGTAGTAGATGAAGCTTGACCGGTCCGCTTTTACAAGCAACGGCGCGATGATAAAAAACAACGCAATCATCGGTATAAACCACAGAGGTGCGAGGTGGTAGCCGGTTAGGTAGAAAAGACCTATCTGTTCCCATATTGAATGATCATAAAAGCCTGACCACATTGATTCACGTTCAAGTACGGTGACAAAAATAACTATGGCCGGTATTGATACCAGCAAGTAGGGAGTGATGACGTTCTTGAGTTTAGACTCGTAATACTTTCTTGCGTTAAAACGTACTGATAGATGTTGGAAAAGATAACCTGCGATGAATACAAAGAGCACGCTGCCGTTACCCAGGAATATTCTAAGCAGATTCTCAATATTCGGATTGGCCCAGATGAAGGCGTCAATAACGTGTCCGGCGACGATATAAGTTATTGCCAGTGCCCGAAAGGCATGCATGTATCCAAGAAACATGGTGGAACCCGTAAGTTATGCGGTTGATGAAGAAGCAGAACTGCCAAGTTCGCGTTACAGTGCCAGCATAAAGCGGCAGGCTTGCAAGAGATTCATTAAGTACTAAGAGTGAAGCGATGGCACGTCGTGAGGCTTGGGCTCACTTCTCTATGCAGGCCGACAATTACAACTATTTCCAGTCTCAGCACGATATTGAATGTGGGTTAGAACATCAAGTTTTGATGGTCATGCATTTACGAAATTTTGCGCTGGTTAACCAAAACCACGCCGGCCTCGTTGTGTCGCGTGCGCGTACGGTTTATCAGGTGCGCCTTTTAGGGTAGTCATCCTCGGGCGGTCGAAGACGTCCAACCAGCTGAGAACCGGTTTCGATGATGGTTTGCATGCGTTCTTCCAGACGTGTCATCTCGGCCATGGGGTGCCTGAGTGCGTCCGCTTCATCGCCGAGATCAGCCAGTGACAGATAGACCTGCTCAGAGTTCTTTATCTGTACCTCTGCATTGGCCACCACGGAGCGCAAATTCTCGAGCAGTGGCTCAGCGCCCGGTGCGGCCTTAACCCGGCTGAGTTCTGCGTCCAATTCGATCACGGAACGTTTTACAGCGTCAAACCATGCGTCGGAGAGTTTTGGTTCTCGTTTGGCAGTGATCATTGC
>CAZQKJ010000538.1:0-3025 GCA_964593315.1 uncultured Granulosicoccaceae bacterium | reverse complement strand
CAAAGGTTGGGATTGGGTTGCAATAGTGAGAAAGACTGAAGTTCTAATCGTGAACTTGTAAACGCGTTACTCAACTTTGATACCGGATATTCTCGCTGCGATGATGGACTCAAGTCCTGCTGCGATGAGTGTTACAGAAATTCGAACGCGAATATCGATACAGGCATCGAGCTCTTTATGGACTCTTCGCCTTTGGATGGTACAAGGTGCCTGAATTATTACGTCGCTTCTGGAGTTATCCGATGTGGCCCTCAGCACTGACTCTAGCTAAGTGTGCCACGCAATAGGGCGAATTCGACCCGGCTGATTGTCTCTGCGCGGTGGGGAGTTTCTGTGCTGTTTTCGGGCTGTTCCTGGGCTGTTCCCGGGCTGAAAATCAGCAACCATAGATCATTGTGACTATGGTAGATTCATTCAAAGAGAAGCGATCGGCAAAGAGCGTATGACAATGACTATTCGTGGCGGGGCATTGCTTGCACGTGCCTTGAAGGAAAAAGGGGTAGCGCAGGTATTTACTCTGAGTGGAGGCTTTTGTAATCCGGCGCTGGAAGGTTTTATGCAATGCCAGATTCCGGTAATCAACGCTCCGCATGAGCAGGTGGCCGGACATCTTGCTGATGGATACACCCGTATCAACAGGCAACCTGCTGTGTGTCTCGTTGGACCAGAGGGATTTGCCAATGCTGTCCCTGCCATGATGGAGGCATGGGGAGAGCGGTCTCCGGTTATTTTTATTACCGGTTCCAGTACGTTAAAGCGTAAGGGCGCAGGCGGGTTTAAAGAGATTGATGATGTTGCCATTGCAGCGCCACTCACCAAATATAGCGCTGAAGTCACTGATGGTGATCGTATTTTGGAGTTTGTAGATCGAGCCTGGAAGATCGCGACCAGTGGTTATCCTGGTCCGGTACATTTGAGCGTCCCGGTCGACATCATGTTTAGTTCATATGATGAATTGGCGGGTCGTGATGAAAGGCCGTTTAGTCAGCACAACACTAAGCCGGCCAGGGCATGGCCGTGCCCGGAAGATCTGGAGAGGATATTAGCGCTGATTAGCAAAGCCAATAATCCCATACTGATAGGGGGTCATGGTGTGTGGTGGTCTGGCGCTGAGAAAAAGCTTGAAGCAGTGGGTAGTACGCTGGGTATACCCGTATTTAATGTACCTTATCATCAGAAGTTGATGGGTGAGCACAGTGATGCCTACATGGGGCTTGCAGATATTCATCAGTATCATCCATCAGAGTATGCATTGCAGCAATCAGATGTAGTCGTGCTTGTTGGAGCGCGGCTGGATAACCAGATGAATTTTGGTAATCCGCCACTATTTCCAAGATCCACAACACTGGTATGCGTTGGCGGATCGCATGAAGAGCTCGAACTTAACCGGGCAGCGGATGATATTTTATTGAGTGATCCAGGTGCATTTCTGGATGCGTTGCTAGCGCTTGCTGAACACGGTTTGTGGGAAAATGACCGACGCTGGTTTGATGATAATCGAGAGCGACGCGGTATGTGGGTCAAAAAAATGGAGGCTGACATACCTTCAGAGGAGGAGTTGCAAGGGCAATTGCATCCGCTACAAGTGGCGTTGGATGTACAAGAGGCAATGAGTGACGATGACTGGTTAGTGATTGATGGTGGCAATACTCACTTTTGGTCAGAGATTGCAGTGAATATAGCCGGCTGGCATGGATGCAAGCTCGGCAATATTCTACATCCCGGTACATTTAGCATGTTGGGGGTGGGTGTATCGTTCGCTATTGCTGCCAAGCTTCGGAATCGCGCCAGCAATGTAGTACTCATCAGCGGTGACGGCGCCTTTTTGTCTGGTGGGCTCAGTGTTGAGGCGGCGTTCCAGGAAAACCTGCCTATTGTGGTGGTAATCGATAACAATGGTGGGCTCGATTGCATATCGCAACAACAGGAGCGGTTGTTTGAAAGTGAAACTCATTTCGCTACAGATTTTCGCGATATTCCTTTTCACTCAATGTTCGAGGGTTTAGGCGGTTATGGAGAATTAGTTGAGACGCGGGAACAATTAATACCCGCTGTTCAACGAGCTATCGCCAGCGGCAAGACCGCTTGTGTTAATGTAAAAACCAAAGGGCATATCAGTCCAATCGTGCTTGCTACCACCAGTAAGCGAGACAAAGCATCCATTGAATAGTGACATGTAGAACAAATCAAAGTACTTTTTATGGCAATAATTTCTTCCCATGTACTGGATTCGGTTATCGGTACGCACGCAAGTGGCATACGTGTTCAGTGTTATTTGAAGGTGGCAGAGGAGCCTGCAAAAATGCTGTTTGACGTGGTGGCAAGCGAAGAGGGGCGTATTTCACAATCCATCGGTGTGATGGATGCCAATGCGGAGTATGAACTGGTTTTCCACTCCGCTGAGTACTATCGATCGATGCAGTTGCCGGACGATGGTTATCAAATACTCAAAGAGATCGTTGTACGTGTTGTGATACCTGACCCTGACTGTGCTTATCATTTGCCTATCATGTTGTCGCCACACTCCTATTCCGTTTGGTGGTCGGGCAATCCTGATGTGGCAACCGTCCGAACGGTAAGCTGATGAAAGCGCGGCTGGCGGTATCGAGGAGACAAAGATCAACACCCTACACACCGCGTATTGAGGCGTTGGGTGTCAGTGACTATTCTATTGTTAATCACACTATCCTGCCTAAGGGCTTCGGTCGAAGCGTAGAAGAAGATTACTGGCATCTGTGTGAGCATGTCCAACTGTGGGATGTTACTTGTCAGCGTCAGGTTGAAGTGCAGGGCGTGGATGCAGCCAGATTAGTGCAATTCATGACGCCACGTGACTTGCGTGATGCGCAAGTTGGTCAGTGTTTATATGCGCCGCTAGTTGACAAGAGTGCGGGTGTGATCAACGATCCGGTGATATTGAAACTGGCGGATGATCACTATTGGCTTTCCATTGCCGATTCCGATGTTTTGCTGTGGGCTAAAGCGCTTGCCATCGGTTTGGATTTAAATGTGTCAGTCTGTGAGC
>CAZQKJ010000537.1:0-3033 GCA_964593315.1 uncultured Granulosicoccaceae bacterium | reverse complement strand
TTTTGAAACAATCATTGAAATGATAGATTAATGTGTATGTCAGGCGAATATTTCATAGGCTACACAATCAGTAAACGTTGCTATCTAAGTATGAGTGTTTTTCTTCTTTTCAGGTTAGCTTATCCACTGTTTTGAATCTACTGGTTTGAATCCACTTGTTTGATTCCATTGGCCAGGAATATTGTCTTGATAGATCATAGTTTACACCCACTGCTCGAGAGGCGAATTTAATGAAACTAAATCTAATACGCGTTCTACTCACCAGTGTGCTGTTGTCATTCAGTGCTCTGGCTCAATCTGATGCAAGTGATCCTAAAATCTGTTTTGAAAACAAAGACAAAAGCTGCCTTGAAATGATTTCCAAGGGGATTGGGCGCGACTCGAATTCTGACCAATTCGATGCTTCCTATTTTCTTGGTCTGCTGTATATGGATGATAAAGAATACAAATCCGCTAAACAGCAATTCAAGCTCGGAGCAGTTTTTGGAGACAAGTCGCGAAATATAGAGAAATTGTTCGAGCTGTTTAAAAGTGAGGAAGTAAATTTCACGTTAAACGATTGCCACGCGATTAGAACTGGCATCACAGAAAATATGGACTTGAATAGTCCGAGGGCTGAAGAGTGTTATCTCAATTTGGTCAATAGGAAGCCCAAACAAGGGAAATCGGCCTATTACAGTATCGCCGCAATGTTCCAGGATTCTGATCCCGAGCGTTCAGAAGAATACCTGATAAAAGCAGCGGAGCTACGACACACACCATCTATTTGTCTTCTGGAGGTGGCCTACACCGAATTTAAGGCTGATGAACGTAAGCCTTTGGTGGCCTTCATACTGGATATCAAGAAAGATCCGGTAAAAGCCAAATACTGGGGCGAGAAGTGTCCTTTTTAATTTCTGTTGCCTGACTGCACTGGCTGCAGATCTGTGCTCTGAATAATCTAAGTCAAACCTAACTTGTACGGTGAGGCACTATGCGGCAATGGATCGGGTATTCTTAATTCAGATCTGCCGCATAGGGTTTTAGCGTATCCAGTGGCACCACTTTTAAAGCTTCTTTGTGCGTAGAACCCAGATACACTGGCGGTGCGCAACCGGCGTCATGAGCTTCCAGCCATCGCCCGGCGCAAAGACACCATTTGTCTCCGTCATCTAATCCGGGGAATCCAAATTCCGGCCGCTCGGTGATCAGATCATTACCCTTTGATTGAGAGTACTCCAGAAACTCATCGGTGACTCGCACACAAACAGTGTGTGAGCCGTGATCTCCCTGGCCCGTATTGCAGCAGCCGTCCCTGTAGAAACCTGTCAACGGATCTGTGCTGCAGGGGATGATTGGTTCATCAAATACATTCAATGTTGGGTGTTGACCCGGGAGTAGTTCTGAATCCATAGCCGTTTCTGTTTGAGTTCTTAAGTGAAGTATACAGGTCTGCGATGTATTTAGAGCAGTACAAAAAAATCCATGCACCTGGCAAACGCCAGGCGCATGGATTGACAATGTGGTCGTGACGGCTAGAGCAGGTTTACCTGCAATCAGCTTTTAGCTATTGCCAAACACAGTCTGACTCTATACCAAAGCCACCGTCCCGAGAGCGAATAGAGTCAGGACCCAGCACCAACCATCTGGCAACAACACCAGTCAGATGAACAAGTCCATCACTGACTTCAAAACCAGTAGACCATAGACCTGTGTTGATACGCGTGCCATCTATATTTTGTTCAACTCTGCCGTTAGCAAATAGCTCAAACTCCACTTCGACACTATTGATGCTGCACAAAGCGATTGCAGATGGAAGTTCTACACCGAACAGGATACTGGTGCGGCTCTCGCTTTTAAGCACCTCGATTTCACTAAAAGGCACATCGTAGGCAGCGATTTCACAACTATTAGAGCCATCCCATCCAAAGCCATCACCAACTGGAGCGGTGTCATAGCAGATAACATCAATACGGCAAACTCTTGATCCATCCCATCCGTAGCCGTCGCCATCGTCGTCAATACACGCGGGGGCAGATTCGGTATTCGTATCGGCAGTGACGATACAGGTGGTTTGGTTCTCCCAGCCAAAGCCATCACCATCGGCGTCGCTTGAAGCGAATTGGCAGAAGGGACGATCCCTGGACTCTATCTGTGCCTGTGCTGTAACGCTGAACAGGCAAAATAGCAGGCTGGTAAGCGCTGCGGCATAAATGGATATTTGCTTTGACATGGAATTGTTCTCCCTTGGTTGTGAAGAACAGAATATAGCAGAGTACAACTAAAATGTCATGACAATAAATTCTCTAATTGTGAGTTTGTCACATCTACGGATCTAGTGAGGAAGCGCGGTTGCCGTTGATGGTTAGGTGAGAGTGAGTCTAGAGCGCCTGACTAATGCTCAATAAGTTTATGCACCGGGGCATATAGACTTACAACAATACGTCAGGCAGCTTTATCTTGAGCGTCCCATGATTCGGAAAGGGTAGAACGAATCACATCCGAATATTCCTGCAGCTGTTGTTCACGCTGAGGGTGGGTATGATTTCTGGATGACAGGCTGTGAATGTGGCAAAACGGGAGTCTTTTAGCAAGGCAGATCGATTCAAGCACAGGTGCTGCGTGGTCAAGACCGCATCCTGTAACACCAGAAATTACAACAAGACTGGTTCGGTCGATTACTTCAGCGTGGGAGAAAACACCTTGTAGGTGATCTTCAATAACACCGACTGGAATTGTTTGTCTGAATTTTTGCTTGCGGTAAGGCGACAGCTTGCCATCTAATGCGACTGGCGAGGCATCGCAAAAAGCTATTGGGCTAGTACATTGGTGGATGCATTGATGCTTCAGTTCATGGGCTTCTATTCCAACGAATCTACCCATCAGGCCGTAAGCATTGCTCCAGAACTTCACATTCGGAAAGTTGCCAGTTGCCAGAGCCTTGCGAGTGTACTCATCAATTCTTGGTACGATGGGTATATGGTTATTAGCCTCTCGGCCAACGACCAGTATAAATCTATGCTTGCGACTCAATGCGTCGCCAAATACCAGAAT
>CAZQKJ010000536.1:0-3033 GCA_964593315.1 uncultured Granulosicoccaceae bacterium | reverse complement strand
AAACTGTGGGAGGTACCCTTTGAAGAAGCGGAGGCGATACAGGATAAGCTTAAGGTTGTCTATGGTGGCGTTTTCGAAGGAATGTCACAGGAAAGCATCGATGAGATGGTGCAACAAAATCCTGCAATGAAGTCCGCCCTGAAGAGCAGCCAAACCACATCAGTGATATTGGCTGTTCACTTCCGGGTAACCGATTCAAGGTATGAAAATAATCAAAATCGTGGAACACCGCTCGGCAAATTGCAAATGGATACGGAACTGGTCAGCCTGAAGCTCTATTCAGATCGAGATTTAAGTCAGGAAATAGCACAACTGCCACCGCCACCAAATGCAATAGTTGCAACAGCAAAAGCAGACAGCTGGGAGCCGGACACCGAAAAGCGGATGGAGCCAGACAACTTTCGTTTGCTTTACCTCAACGCCGAAGGCTCTTCTCTAACCAGCGATGACTTTTGGCAAATTGCAGCTCAGCAACGACTGGAGCTGGAACGATTAATCAACCAAAATTCGTGGCAGGCTTTTAAAAGATCAAAACCCTACTGGGGCCGTACTTTCAGTCAGTCTCGACTGGCATCGCGTCAGCCTTTGTCGCAGGAAGAGATTCAGCAATACAGAGAGTGGACGATGGACCGCAGCCAATCCATCGGACAAACGTTTACCGTTCAATGGATACAGGCGACTCGTGAGGATAGCCATATTTCGATACGGGAACCGGGCGAACAAATCGTTAACGGCTTTAGAAATATTCTTGGCAGCCACGGTATCAGGGGCCGAGATTCTGACGACATTAAGAAGCAATCTCGTCGTCTCTCGCAAACTGAAGCTAAAAGTCGGTTTCCTGACAGCTCTCACTGGGCGGGTGTATTTATCGGCTCAGACTTACATGTGGGTATTGCGTTGAAATCAGATCCGAACTGGTTTGTGTCAGAGTGGACTTCCAGTTCGCCGATCACTGATACCAATGTGGGAACCCGTGCTGTAATAAGCGTAAATGAGATGCATACCTTCACAGGTACTGACGGCAAGCCTGGAATAATAGTGAGCTTGAAGCTCGATCGTTTACAGGCAATAAACAGCGATGGATCGATTGCCGATCTAACACCACTGGGGCAGTCCTCTACTGCTCTAACAACCGATGCAAACAGTACGGGTCAGGAAAACACTGAGCAGAAAAAACTGGCAATCCTTGACGTTGAAATCGGCACAAGTATTCAATCCGCTATCGATGCGATCCGCACGAGTTTTGATGCACCTGTAACAGAGAACGAAACGGTCTCTACAGACCCGGCGCTACCGGTGGGTATCAGACTAAAACTCTCGGAGGAAGTCGACAACGCGCCGAACTCTATCGTCGATCTTTTCGTAGACAAGGAACAGGACAAGGTGCTGGCAGTTGGACGAACATTGAGCTATCGCGGCATGGGCGTAACACCTCAACAGATCGTAAACAGCCTCACAGACCGCTACGGTGCCCCGGATGCATTGATTGAAAGACCACCGGGATCAAAACGGGATACCTTTTACCTCGGTTGGGGTCAGACCGCCAGTACTGCCGCCAAGCTAAATAGTGCTCGGTTTTTATCTGATGATTGTATTTTATATCCATGGCGCAATTACAAAGCCTCTGACGCTATGATCAGAACCGGTGAGCTAACTGCGCCGTGTGGCACATATCTACTGGCGTTCATTACAGATAGCCGCGCTGTCTTTTTGTTGCTGGATTCGAACGACGTGATCAATCGCCGGGAGAGCGTATTACTGGAACAGCAACGCGAAGAGGAAGAAGCAAAGAAATCCAAGGCAACAGGAATGAAATTCTGATCTTAAAAGATAAGGGGTCAAGGGAGTTTTACAACGTACATGTGATGCGTCCATTGTCACTGCAAGCCTAAAGCAAAGACAATAGTGATTATCAAGTTTGGACAGTCTTCAGTTTGTAGATCAGCAGCGCAATCAGGCTCTATAGCTCCACACTGGTCTTCCCAACACTTATATACGTGTATCTGATGCAGTTTGTCTTATGGGGAGGCCAGTGCCGAAGCATTATTCCCGGGCTAGTTTACTGATTCAACCAGGTCACCATTTGTGTTTTGGTTGAATGCACTGGATGGGATCCCCAAAACTAATACTTACAAATTAAAAACGAGATACGAGCATGAAATTGATAAAACTAGCTACTACTCTTTCACTGTGTTTTTTGTTATCCAGCGTTTGGGCTAACGAAGTCACGGAAATGTCATTTGCAGAAGGTAGCGTAATTATTCGATGTGGAACACCTCAAGGACAAGATAACCACATAAGCGATAAATTATTTGAAGCGGCATTTCCCAACTGGATAACTAGTTTACAAAATCATGCTAATGAAGGTCGAGTAAGCCGTGTTAACTATCTGGGTATATTAAAGGAAGGCTTGTTTATAGTTGTAATCGGTGACAGCAGGGAAGATGCGTTAGCTAACTCTGAGATCGTAGTGTCCGATCTAGGAAAAATAATGGAGAAAGCTGTCGAAGAAACTGGAGAAACACCACCGTTTACGGGCGAAGAGGCTTGCCTGCTTGGAGAGATTGGTCCAGTTGCAATACTCCCAAACTAGATATAGCACTATTGATATTGCACTGTTAACAACTTACGGAGTCGCTTTCAAAGCTTTGTCCGAGAAAGGTTTAAACTGATCATTCGTCAATAGTTTATGTTTTGTCGATCGCTCCATTGTGAAACGGATCCCTGGTGATCTATGCTCAATACTTTGGGTATTGACCTTGTGCAATGGCGCGACCATAGGCCGTAAGTGTTAGCGCCGACATCACTGATAAGTAGCCAGTCTCCCTCATTAATGCTCGGTAGCTCGATATTGCGAGCAAGGTAGTCGCCTGCAAAACACAACGGCCCGGCAATGTTGACTGTTTCGGTTGGGTTAGTTTTTGTCGTGCCATCAGGGTTAAGCACGGTAATATTCAACGCTGCTGCTGGTGCGTAGACGTGCCTTGTAAATAGATCAGCGCCCAGGTGCACAAAAATGTTTGGCACTGGGCC
>CAZQKJ010000535.1:0-3035 GCA_964593315.1 uncultured Granulosicoccaceae bacterium | reverse complement strand
GGGTGGATATGAATTATCCGAAGGCGAGGTAGTTATGACAGTGCAGGCGTCTGCTAACCGTGATGAAGACGTTCATACAGACGGGCAGTTGTTCAATATTTTTCGAGTTAACAAAAAGCATCAGGCTTTTGGCAATGGTCCACACTTTTGTATGGGAATACACTTGTCAAGACGTATGGTCGGTGAAATTGCGCTGCCAAGACTGTTTCAGCGTTTTCCAAATATGAAGCTTATTGATCCGGAAGCCGTAGTCTGGAGTGGTTTTGGTTTCCGAGGCCCGTTGAACCTGCCAATTCTGCTGCAGTAGTTTGTGATACCGATACTGCAGGTGCGGGATGACTGATAAAGGGGTATTGACCATGGCCAAAAAAAGCGCGGCTTGGTCACCGCTTAGCATACATGAGTGCTGAATTGCATCGTACAGATTAGATTAATACAATACTGTCTGGTTGAGATCGGGGCTACTCCCGGGATCAGAAATTGTCGTTAATTATCAGCAATATAGGCAGTCCGATTGGCAGCAATAACTGGCACGAACTCACTGATTGCCCGGCCTGGCTGCGAACTATGTTGACCAACAGGGCATCAAAAGCACTCTAAATTGCTGTAAATAGTGAAATGCTGGATTCCGGATTCAGGTCCGCTATTCAGACCGTCCATTCAGACCGGTGCCATGATCCTGAAGCTCCTGCTCTTATGATAGAAAAAAGTGGCTAAGTAGAGCCAATACGAAAATATGAATTCTCAACGTCACCCTTAATCATCTAACAAGGTTGAAGACAACAATGCGAATCAAACACAGTTTGGCGAAGGATACTCACTTTTGAGAGATACAGATCCGCAAGACTATCCCAGAGATCTCGTCGGTTATGGTGAGCATCCGCCCGCAGCGCAGTGGCCTGGTGGCGCCAGAGTCGCGCTGCAATTTGTTATCAACTACGAGGAAGGTGGAGAGAACTGCGTACTTCATGGTGATGAATCGTCAGAGGCGTTCTTATCAGAGATTGTAGGGGCGCAGGCGTACGCGGGAGTCCGCCATATGAACATGGAATCAATCTATGAGTATGGCGCTCGCGCCGGTTACTGGAGATTGCATCGTTTGTTTACCGATCGACAGCTGCCGGTCACAGTGTTTGGTGTAGCGATGGCATTGCAACGACATCCAGTCATTGTGGAAAGCATGCTAAAAGCAGATTGGGAGATTGCCAGTCATGGTTATCGTTGGATTGACTACCAGCATCTTCCGGAAACACTTGAGCTTGATCATCTGCACAAGGCTTTAGAAATACACACATCGGTTACTGGTTCACGGCCTGACGGCTGGTATCTCGGTCGTTGTAGTCCAAACTCGCATCGGCTGGCTGCAACTCATGGAAATTTTTTGTACAACGCCGATAGCTATGCGGACGAACTACCGTATTGGGACTATCAGTTTGATCAACCCCAGTTGATGGTACCTTACACGTTGGATGTGAATGATATGCGTTTTGCGACGCCGCAAGGATTCAACTCCGGGGATCAGTTTTTCACTTATATGAAAGATAGTTTTGACACACTGTATGCCGAAGGTGAGCACTTTCCAAAAATGATGTCTATCGGGTTGCATTGTCGATTGGCAGGACGGCCGGGGCGTGCCGCTGCAGTAGCGCGGTTTCTCGACTATGTAAGTCAACAAGACAAAACATGGGTGGCTACGCGGCGAGATATCGCGAAGCACTGGCGCCGGGTTTGGCCTGCAAACAGTGAAGTCAGTTCATGACTGCTTATTTGCTAGAGTGGGTAAATTTGCTTGGCCGCTGGATTCATATGATCACAGGCATAGCCTGGATTGGTGCATCTTTCTACTTCATTTGGCTGGATAATTCTCTTGAAGAGCCTAAGTCGTCGGAAGATGCTGATAAAGGGATATCAGGGGAGGTATGGTCTGTCCACGGAGGCGGAATGTACCACGCGCAAAAGTACAAGCTGGCTCCTGAGAAAATGCCTGAAAATCTGCATTGGTTTAAATGGGAGGCCTATACAACCTGGTTGTCAGGGATGTTCATGTTGGTGCTCATGTACTGGTACGGTGCGGAGATCTATCTGATTGATCCAGGTGTTTTGGAGTTGTCCAAACCGATTGCCATTGTCATTGGTGCGGCGGTGATTGCTTTTGGATGGGTAGCTTACAACTATTTGTGTGAGAGCAAGTTTGGAAGCCGCGAAAATACCATGGCAGGTATTTTGTTTGTGGCATTGTCCGTCATTGCATTTATATTGTGTCAGGTATTCAGTGGCAGAGGTGCCTACATACACTTTGGAGCTATGCTGGGTACAATAATGGTTGGCAATGTCTTCTTTGTGATAATTCCTGGTCAAAAAGATCTGGTTCGCGCCAAACAAGAGGGACGTAGCCCTGACCCCATTCATGGCATTCGCGGTAAGCAGCGATCTGTACACAACACCTATTTTACGCTGCCTGTTTTGTTTGTGATGATCAGCAACCACTATGCAATGACGTACGGTCACAAATATAACTGGCTGATACTCATTGCGATAACGCTCATTGGTGCACTGGTAAGGGTCTACTTTGTTGCGCGCCACAAAGGAAAAGCCTCGCTGGTACCAGTGTTTGCAGCGCTTGCAATACTGGCGGGTATCGTCACACTCATAGCACCACGAGCACAGCAGCCCTTGTCTGATGCTTCATCGGGCACCATTGATCTGGCTACCGTTCATGGAATAGTGACCGCTCGTTGCACAGCCTGTCACGCAGCGGTTCCCACGCAGCCCGGGTTTGCCTCTGCGCCTAACGGGGTTGTATTTGAATCTGAAGCTGATGTGATGAGACACGCTTCTGCAATTTATCAACAAACTGTTGTCACCAAAGCTATGCCGATTGGCAATTTGACCGGAATTACTGATGCTGAGAGAGCCAGTATTGGTGCATGGTATCGAGAGCTGTAGTGCGGGTTTTGTTGTCTGCCGAACCTCACAAGATATACGGGCGCAGATAATGTCAGTAGATTTATGCGAGAGAATGAATTGATAAAGTG
>CAZQKJ010000534.1:0-3038 GCA_964593315.1 uncultured Granulosicoccaceae bacterium | reverse complement strand
TGTTATTTGGGCGTAGCAGCAAAGTCTGCAATGCCCGGCCCACGCAGCCAGTTTCATCAAACAATTGTGCGTCAGCCATACCGATTCCGTTGTCCTCCCAATAACCCGCCGAATTAGTACCCAGCCATTCGCCTTTCGGGTCTCGATGCAGCAGTATGGTCAGGTCAGGATTCATGAAATTGACGTCCCATGGTTCGGCGTTACGACCGAACGCATTGCCACAATCAGCCAGTGGGCAGATACGCTGAAAGGGTGTGGGGATTTCATTGGCCAACAGCGGTACGGTTTTCATCCATGCGATTGTCTGACCTGGCTCGTTGTTCTGGCCTGCAGGGTATTTGACTTCAACGCCGGTGCCATTGAATGCGGGTTTGTCGTGCAGTGTTTTACTAATCGGGAAGATGCCGGTTACCGCTTGTTCGTGCTGGCCGTATTCGATATTTTGGGTTGGAAAGTCGTGCTTTTTTTGTGGGGTCATTTGCAATGCAATTGCTGAAGCACAGACCTTATTTTCCGCATCCACTAATTGCGCGGTACTGGTGGTCACCATTCTGCCTTGACGAGTTATCTCAGCTAATACTCTAAAACCGTCAAACGGAATAGGCCGGATAAGATTCACCGTCAGTCTTACCAGCTTTTGAGCTGGATTGAGCTGTTCGACAGATCTTGCGATCAGTGCAGTTGGCGGGCCTGCATGGCAATGATCTTCATGCCATGGGCCACGGGTATGCTGTGTTGGTTTAAACCATTCGTGGTCGTCAGTGGTGAAAAAACTATCGGACATTACCCCAGCCTTTTTCGTATCGCATCCATGTTTTCGACCAGTTTTGTATCGGCTTGTGGCCAATCGATATCCATGCTCTCGAGTTCAGCGAGTGTGGTGGCTGCGACCAGTAGTCGCATATTGAGTTTGTCGTCTGCAGGCACTGTAACCCATGGCGCATGGGGTGCAGCTGTGGCATTGATACAATCCTCAAACGCATTCATATAGTCTGGCCAGTACTCTCTTTCGTCTATATCGCCGGTTGTAAACTTCCAGTGTTTGTCCGGATTGTCCAATCTGGCGTGTAATCTCTGGCGTTGCTCCTCCTCAGATACATTGAGAAAAAACTTAACTACCCTTATGCCGTTGTTAGTGGCGTATTGCTCGAAATTTCTAATTTCATCAAAGCGACTTTCAAATACGGCATCGGTGTCTTTGATAAGTTCCGGTGGCAGGCGTTGGTAATTGGTGAGGATCTCCGGGTGAACTCTGACAACCAACACTTCTTCGTAGTAGGAGCGGTTGAACACACCGAGTCTGCCGCGTTCCGGCATTCGTTGGATAATACGCCACAGGTACCCGTGGTCGAGTTCTTCTTCACTGGGTTTTTTAAACGAGTAAACCTGTACCGCAGCCGGATTCACTCCTGTCAGGAGGCGCTTGATAGTACCGTCTTTTCCAGCGGCATCCATCGCCTGGAATACCAGCAACAAACCATAACGGTTTTGTGCATACATAATTTCGAGCAGTTCGTCTATGCGTTTTACCATACTCGCTAGTTTGCGCTTATAGTCTTTTTTTGAGTCGTACAGAGGTTCTGCCAGATTGGTCGAGTTCTTTATAGAGAACTTTGAGCTACCGTCATAGATATAGTTTGGTAACTGCCAATCTGATGGTTTGATAGCAGCAGATTTTTTTGCCATGATGCCTGAATCCTCTGAATGGACATGTATTCCGTTGACTAATGCCTGGTAATGGCTGATTAACGGGGTTATGGGTGCAATTCAAACGCCACCAGAAACCTTGAGACCATATTATAAGCAGCGATTGTGGCGATTAACTCTACCAGATGTTCATCACCCAGCACCTGTAATGCGTGGTCAAAGAGCGGTTGTTCAATCTGTACATCACGTGTCAACTGTGTGGTAAGTGCAATGGTCAGTTGTTCCTCCAGGCTAAAGGAGTCATGAGTTTGTGCTGCATCAGGCTTGCGAATCAGTTGGGCTTTTTCCTGAGTGCCGCCGGCTTTTATATAGAGAGGTGCGTGTTGTGTGTATTCGTACTCCGCATGGTTGATAACCGCTACTGTACACATGGCGAGCTCACGCAACTTTTGATCGATAGAAAAGTGATTGCGAATGTTGCCGATATAATGGTTCCAGCCCTCTGCCAGCGGTGCGCTATAAAGCAACAAGCGGTCAAGCTCAATAAGCTCGCCGCCACGGCGTTTGCGAATTGCGGATACCAGATCAGCGGGCTCGGAAAGATCAATCGGCTTGAGCGGCAGGCGTGGTGTGGCGCGCCGAGTATGGTCGGACTTGCGTTTTCTTACGGTGCCTTCCGGTAATGCGTCTGCAGCTTTTAAGGAAGCAGACGGGTAGTCGCGGGCGCTATTGACAGAATCCAAAGCCATCTGGGTTGCGTTGTAGCCCCAGAACCGGTCGGTCCCAATCTCGATGGTTGGAACACCGAATACTCCATTGTTGATTGCAAGATCCCCGTTCGCTTGTAACTCTGCCTTGATGGAAGATGATTGAAGCTCTGATTCTTTTGTGTTCAGCTCGTTTAGAAGATCTGTAAAAGAGGCTTCATCCTGTGGTAGTTTTCCCTCTGCCCAAACATACCTGAATAGCCTTTGTACAATGGCTGTTTCGTTGTTATGCACAATACCCAGTCGCAATAGAGGTAAGGGGTTAAAGGGGTGGTGAGGCGGCAATTGAAGGTCGATATTATCTCTGTTTGCAAGCCATACTACTTCTCGAAAAGTCCACTGGCGTTTGGGCTGTATTTCGGCAGGGCCCACGTTTTCCCAGTGTTTTAACAGACCTGCAAAAAGAACCGGTGTGCAGGTGACAGGCTGTGTTTGTTCAAGCTCTGGAAGTCTTGTACTTTGCAGGTAGGCGTAAGGCGATATGTAATCGAAGTACCAGCGCATAGTGTCACCTTATATTGATAGGTAATGCGATATTGATAGGTAATGCGAGATTAACAACCGCATCATGCAGCCTAATTGAATGGTGGATTTTGGGATAGATTTTTGGATGAACCAAGTGCA
>CAZQKJ010000533.1:0-3042 GCA_964593315.1 uncultured Granulosicoccaceae bacterium | reverse complement strand
GACTCCTATCTGTTATCTACAAGTCAGTCGCCCAATGATAATTTTGATCTTCTCAGCGTTGCGATGTTTGCGGATACAGACCGCAATGGTATTGCAGATAACACAACGCCGATAACCACTACACCGGTACTGGCAGCAGATGAATCTTTTTCGTTTGTTGTCATCGGTACAGTCCCATCAAACGTTACAGCGCCACCCTCTGCAAGTCTTTTGACAGTGCTCGCACAGAGCACGTTCGACAATACTGTAACCCAAACCAATTTAGACACCACGCAATTTACCCCTGGCGCGGTCATTAATGTATCAAAATCAATAGATATCACCACAGGTAAAACACCCAGCTCACCCTACACTGTGACTCTCACCTATAGAAACGATGGCGCAGAGATAGCCACCGATATGACGCTAATTGATCGTTTACCCGACGGCATGGAGTACATAGCTGGCAGCGCACGCTGGAGTGAAACCGGCACCCTTGTTTTAACCGACAATAACCCAACAGATATCCAGGGTTCCGGTTCAAGCACTATTCAATTCTGTGCTTATCAAGCCAATTGTACTGGAGTACCTGAATCTATACTCGACAGTGATACTGACTCTACCAACCAGGTAACAGCGATCATCGCTTCCGTACCAGTAGGTGCACAGGGCACACTGACATTCGACATCTCAATTGCCGCGGGCCTGACGGGCACTGAACTATTCAATATTGCCGAGTATGAGTACACTGATAATGGCAATGTGGTAGACCGTGCGCAGACGAACATTGTCGGCTTCCGGCTCTCTCACGACGCCGGAGTAGTTGCCAATGGTTCAACTACCAGTGCTGTTGACGGCAGCAATGAACCGGTGAGTCTGGTCAGCGCTTTTCAAGGCTCAACCATAGCGTTTGATAACATCATATGGAATACAGGGACCAGCTCTGATATGTTCGATGTGATTATTGATAGCGCAAGCTCAACATTTCCATCGGGCACAGCATTTCAGTTATTCCGCGAAGATGGTGCAACCCCTCTGGTTGATAATAATGGCAACGGTATACCCGATACCGGACCGCTTGCCAGTAACGCCAATACTAAAGTAGTACTACGTGTATTCTTGCCTGCCGATGCTGTGGGTGACAACAATGGTTTGGGTTTTGAAGTCACCACAATCGCCCGATCAACCAATGATGCCAGCATCAGCAGTACCGTGGTTAATACTATCGATACCATCCTACCGTCTGCAGTGGACTTAGCGGCTACTCCCGTCAGCGGCGGACCCGCAGGTGTAGGCGCAGGCCCGGAGGCAGCAACCGTGGTGGAAAATGCGGCACTGCCGGGTGGCACTACTCGCTTTAGTTTATTCATCACCAATAACGGCGACACCGCAGACCAGCTGGTATTGAGCGCCAGCACTGACCCGACCTTTGCCGCAGAGACATTACCCGATGGCTGGACGGTTAATTTTCGCAATGATACAGACACTGAGAATATCTCTTCCACAGGATCAATACCTGGGTTGAATACTGCCAATTTCTTTGCGGATATCAGTATTCCAGCCGACCAGGAGTCTGTGGTTCAGAGCATTTACTTCCGTGCACTTTCACCTGCCACAGGGGCAGTAGACATACTGCACGCATCGGTTTCTATTACCGACGCACAAACACTTTTACTGGAGCCCGCAGGGGCTGCACAAATTGAAACAGGCAGTTCTTTTGTCTACTCGCATCGAATAGAAAATACCAGCAACACAGCAATCGGTCCCATTCAGTTTACAGCCACTGATAGCCTTGCGTCCGAGGGATGGGCATCTATTTTATATGCAGACAGTGATGGTGATGGTGTTTTCACAGCCGCTGATGCAGAACTTGGCAACATAACCAACCTGCCTGGAAATCAATCAGACGTTTTCTTCGTGAGGGTGTTCGCACCATCAACTGCACCAGCTGGCGCATTCAATGTGACCACAATAACCGCAGTGTGGAATGGCGGTAGCAACTCCACTCAGATAGATAACGTAACAACAATCACCACCAGTGACATTGCAATATCAAAAGAGCAAGCGCCGGATTTAGGTTGCGACGGTATCCTCGATGGACCCTACTCACAACAACCTTTTCAACTGGAGCCTGGCAATAACTGTGTTCGCTATCGACTAACCGCAACGAACGCAGGTGTAGAGCCTGTGTTCAATGCAGTGATAAAAGATGCAACACCCGCCTTTACTGTATATCAGCCAGCGGCTGCCTGTTCGGCTGTAGCTTGTACCATCACAGAGCCCGCCGCCGGTGGCACTGGGATTGTGTCAGGTGAAGTAGCATCGGTAGGACCAGGAGAAAGTGTTGAGTTTACTTTTGCAGTGATAATTGAATAATTAGAGACCATGGTGGTGTTTAATCTTCAACAGTAATCAGACTCAACCTATTTTTTCGAACAACTATTCAAATTGTGGCAGCCTTTGCATAAGCTTGCCGCCCCAGCGAGTTTGTCAGGTGATATTCATCAAGGCCGGATATAGAGACAATCTTGCCGGCACTCAGATCGAGGTGTCCATCGGGATGACGGAGATCACTTGTCATTCGAATTTGAATAACCTCGCCAATAATTAATACTGTATTGTTAACAGCAAGCGTCTGATGCTCCTCCAGCGATAGTCCAATCTGTATCGGGCATTCAGCCACGTAAGGCGCTTTACATTGATCTGAATACTCCGCTGTCAATCCGGTAGCTGAAAACTCGGATTCATCCCGCGGATATCGAGCGCTACTCTGATGGGCCTGCTTATAGATCTTCTCGGTGACACTATTTAGTGTGTAGTGCCCGCTGGATAAAATATTCTCCAGTGTATGACGAGGCACAGAGTGCGGTCGAATCAATAAACCGATTAACGGCGGATTAGCGCCAACATGGAACGCAGAAGACATAATCGCAAGGTTAGTCTTACCTTCAATATTTGCTGTGCCTACCAGATTAGCATTTTTAAAACCCGTGAGACTGTTGACAAGATTGGTGCGCTCGGCTTTCGGTAATGAATCGATCGCAGATCGATTCAGTATGACAG
>CAZQKJ010000532.1:0-3044 GCA_964593315.1 uncultured Granulosicoccaceae bacterium | reverse complement strand
TAAATCGCCACTCAGATAGCCATTTGCCAGGGTGTATTTACGTGGTTCTGACGCAACCCTTCAGAAATTTGAACACGGTCACTAAAAACGTCAAATATAAAGCACAGCACGTCGATAGCAATTCAAGACAGTCATCAAACACGTTGAAAGATGGGTCCGCTACAAATATCAAAACTGTCTTGCTCACCCGACTAAACGCTATATATTGAACATTCGATGAATACCAGACAAACTGATATTGCGCTAGCACACGTCAACGATGCCTACAGTATCGCCACGATGTCTCGCGATACTATCGAGCTTGGATTGCAGTGGAACTGGACTCCAGAGCGCGTCGGTCGATGTGTTTTATCACCAGACATCAATGTGGTGACCGCCAAAAATGATGGCGAAGTGATTGGCTTTGGCATCATGTTCTACGGTCAAAGCAAGGCTCATCTGAATTTGCTCGGCGTCGATCCCAACTGGCGCTCGCTGGGCGTGGGCCATCGAATACTCGACTGGCTGGAAAAATGTGCAGTCATCGCAGGCCTCGAGTGTTGCCAGTTGGAACTACGTGCATCGAATACTCATGCGCGGGAGTTTTATCAACGCCACGGTTTTACCGAGATTGAGGTTGTAAAAGGCTACTACCAGCAAAAAGAGGATGCGATTCGTATGTCCAAGTGTCTGCAGGAGAGCTTCTACCTCAGCTGATACTCAGCACCTGCGCAATCCTGCGCGCACGCCAGGAACACGCTCATGAGCTGATCCAATCCTGCCACTCGGATCTGGCCTTAGTCACACATCTGCTGTCTTTACAACGCAACACGCGCAATAAACCACCGTTACTGTACAATCTGGCTCCACGCTAATCGCAGCGAGAGCAGAATGCCCGCAGCACAACACAATAAAAAAAAACCTGTAAGAGAGCTGTTCTCATACCCGCGCTACTGGGCTGAGTGCTTTGGCGCAGCGCCGTTCCTGCCTATGTCACGCGCCGAGATGGATACGCTTGGTTGGGACAGTTGCGACATCATCATCGTCACTGGCGATGCCTATGTCGATCACCCGAGTTTCGGCATGGCCATTATTGGCAGGCTCCTGGAAGCTCAGGGCTTCAGAGTCGGCATTATTGCTCAACCAGAATGGGACAGTGCAGAACCATTCAAAGCGCTGGGCAAACCGAATTTATTTTTCGGCGTAACTGCCGGCAACATGGACTCGATGATCAATCGCTACACAGCGGATAGAAAAATTCGCAGTGACGATGCCTACTCCCCTAACGACATCGGCGGACAAAGACCCGACCGTTGCTCAGTGGTCTATGCACAACGTTGTCGAGAAGCTTATAAAGACACACAAATTGTACTGGGTGGCATCGAAGCATCGCTGCGCCGCATTGCTCACTACGATTATTGGCAAGATAAAGTCCGACGCTCTATTTTGGTGGATGCCAAAGCAGACATACTCCTTTACGGCAATGCCGAACGTGCACTGGTTGAAATCGCGCATCGTGCAGCAGCTGGCGAATCATTAAAAGATATCACTGATGTTCGTGGCACGGCATTTATACGAAGTACCCTGCCAGATGATCTTAAACTGATTGATTCAAGCAGCATCGACACACCGGGTAAGATTGACAAACACATCAATCCCTATGAGTCGACAGACTCAAACAAGCAAAGCGCCAAACCGGAAACTGAATCTGCACCGGCCTCTGGCACCACCAACACGCTCACTTTCAAAAAGAAATCAGACTTAACTAAAGATCAACGCATTCAAATTAATACAGAGCGTCGGAATGAGTCAGCCATCCGACTCCCAGACTTTGAACAAGTGCGTCGAGACCCGGTTTTATATGCACATGCAAACCGCGTACTACACCTTGAAACCAATCCGGGTAATGCCCGAGTACTGATACAACGCCATGGCAATCGATACCTGTGGTTAAACACACCACCTGTACCACTCTCCACGGAAGAGATGGACTATGTGTTTGATCTGCCCTATGCCCGAGTACCGCACCCGGCCTACGGTGATGCCCGCATCCCTGCCTACGAGATGATTCGTTTTTCTGTGAACATCATGCGGGGTTGTTTTGGTGGTTGTACTTTTTGTTCCATCACAGAACATGAAGGGCGCATTATTCAAAGCCGCTCTGAAGATTCTATTATTCGCGAAATAGAATTGATGCGTGATGTACCTGGCTTTACCGGTGTTGTTTCAGATCTCGGTGGACCAACCGCAAACATGTACCGCCTGGCATGTAAGTCTAAAACGATAGAATCCGCCTGTCGTAAGCCTTCTTGTGTATTCCCGGGGATTTGCCCCAATCTAGATACCGATCACTCTTCATTAATCAAGTTGTACCGGCGTGCACGCGCCTTACCCGGGGTTAAAAAGATTTTGATCGGCTCAGGCCTTCGGTACGACCTTGCGGTTGAATCACCTGAGTATGTAGAAGAACTGGTAACCCATCATGTGGGCGGGTATTTAAAGATAGCGCCCGAACATACCGAGCGTGGACCGCTGGATAAAATGATGAAGCCAGGCATTGGCACTTACGAAAAATTCAAACACCTGTTTGAAAAGTACTCAAAGAAAGCCGGTAAAGAACAATACCTGATTCCGTATTTCATTGCAGCCCACCCAGGCACCACCGATGAAGATATGATGAATCTTGCAATGTGGCTAAAACAAAACGGATTCAGAGCCGATCAGGTGCAGAACTTTTATCCGTCACCTATGGCCACCGCAACCGCTATGTATCACTCGGGTAAAAACCCGTTAAAGAAAGTCAGACGCGAGACAGAAACTGTAGAGATTGCCAAAAGCACAAAACAACGGCGATTGCACAAAGCCTTCCTGCGCTACCACGACCCGGATAACTGGCCGATGTTACGCGAAGCCTTAAAGAGCATGGGCCGATCAGACCTGATCGGCAACGGTAAAAAACACCTGATACCATTTTGGCAACCGGAACCAGGCAGCTATCGAGCACATAGAAAAAAGAACCGCAACAACAAACCGGACGCAGGCACAGTGCTTACCCAGCACACAGG
>CAZQKJ010000531.1:0-3061 GCA_964593315.1 uncultured Granulosicoccaceae bacterium | reverse complement strand
TCAGGACTCAAATTGAGGCTGAGTGGACTCACTTCTGGCGTGACCGATTTTCTACCATTGTGTCGGTTTCAGCCGATCTGAACGAAGATCTTGATGAGTTCTCCGAGCTAACTGACGCGGAGGACGATGCGATCTCATTCCGGCTGGAGGGTGACTACAGTATTCGCCGGTGGTTGGATATCGGGGCGTTCTTTATCATCGATTCTCGTAACGGAAGAGATTTTGTGGATGGTACTGAGAATAGCCGTGACTTCGGTCGAACTGTGGTCGGTATCACGGCCAACGGAACCATCTAGCGAATGCCCCGGATTAAGCGTTTATTAAGGGCTCCTCGCGCAGTATCTATAGTTTGCAAAAGGTCACGCTTGAAATAGTAAAACAGTGCACCAATCATAGATTTACAGCTCTAAACTCAGATAACATCTCGGAATGCCTGCCGGAAGATCGGAACTTCCCGGGCGCTTACTCAACGGATAAAAACCATGATTGAAAAAGTAACAACTTCCCTGACAGCAGCGGCTCGTTTGTCCGCATTCGTTGTTATGTCTCTGTTAGCGGTAACGCATGCTTCTGCACAGGAGCAGGTGACTGAACAACTGCTCGATAACAGCATTAGCGACACCTACATTTTGCAGGCAGGTGACAGCATATCTATCCAGGTTTTTGACGAACCTGATCTGTCTATGGATACCACTGTTGGGCAATCCGGAACAATAAACTACTCGTACCTCGGTACTGTTGCAGTGGCGGGCCACTCTGCTCAGCAACTAACCGATGTCATCACAGCGAAGCTTCGCGATGGCTACCTTAAGAACCCGTCTGTGAATGTCAGTGTGAACCAGTATCGCGCGTTCTATGTTGATGGAGAAGTGGGCAGACCAGGTAGCTATGGCTATGAGCCGGGTTTGACGCTTGCCAAAGCTGTCTCTTTGGCAGGTGGCATGACTGATCGCGCATCGCGAAGAAAGATATTTCTCACTCGTGAAGTGGGTGGTGAGAAGAAGAGTTATCGCGTTGAGTTAACCCAGGCGATTGAGCCCGGAGATATCATCACAATTAAAGAAGGTTTTTTCTAAAAACAGTCTGACCTTCAGAGGCTGATGAGGGTGTTGGTAGGGTTGATAGAGATATCGCCGCTACCGGCACCCGGTTTTAAAAAAGAGCATACAGATGCTGCGCAACACTATTAAAGACCAGTTGGGCAAGATCAGTTAGCTGCAATCAACATGGCAGCTGACACAATCAAAACAACCAGGCTGGTGCGATCCTTAATCGCAAAGATTAACGGATCTTCGTTTACCTCTCCTCGATTCGCCAGAATCCACAGCCTCCCCAGCCAGTAAATTAGCAAAGGCAGCATTAACCAGATCATTTTGGGATTGCTGTAATACTGAGTAATCAGTGGGCTGTTGATATACAGGCCCATGATGAACACACTCATGTAGCCAAGCGATATACCGATGATTCTCACCGGTGCCATATCCTCCACCCGATAGCCTCTGCCTCTTGCAGCCAAGCGGTTTTGGGCGCGAAGGTTATGTAGCTCAGCGTAGCGTTTCACCATTGCCAGGCTTGAAAACAAAAAGATAGAAAAACTGAGTAAGTAGAATGAAAGCTCTGTTTGAATAGCCGCCGCTCCGCCGATGACTCGTAAGGTGAATAGCCCACCCAGCGACACCACATCGATCATGAGTTTAGTTTTCAGGTAGAGGGAGTAGCTGATGGTCAAGACAAAGTAAGCCAGTAGCACCCATGAGCAAATTGGCGGCAGGAACAAGCAACCAATCATTGCCAGTACCATTAAAACGGCGGCAATTACGGCGCCCTGACTGGCGCTCAGTGCACCGCTTGCAAAGGGCCGGTGCTTTTTGGTTGGATGGGCGCGATCAGATTGTAGATCCAGTAGATCATTGACGATGTAACCGAATGATGCGACTGCCGAAAAACAGAAAAACATGATCAGCGTATTGCGTAACGCATTGCCGTCAGAGATTTGTTGTGAAGTGATTACCGGTACAAAAACGAGCAGGTTCTTCAACCATTGGTATGCTCTGATTGCCTTTATGATGGTTTTAGGATTGGCGCCCGGTGTTTTGAAGTGTCCTGCGAAACCCTGAAAGGGCGCTTTGCCCACCAGATAGCATTTTGCGGCATTGTCCCAGATGCTTTGTGAGGTAGATTTAACGCCAATATAATCGTAGTTTTCGGGCAGGCGATTATCGCTGCCATCGGCAGTAATTATTTCATCGAATATATTATTGCCGGATAGTATCTCGTTGACTGTTTCCAGTGGCTCCGAGGTATGTAGTGCGAGCCTGCGCCCGGCTTTCTTTTCATCAGCCAGAAATTTCAGAACGTCGTCATTAACAGGCACGCTGAAGCTCGTGGCTTCCTTTTCTGTGCGTTCCAGTTGCAGACGCTTTAAATCGAGCTTTGATGACAGGAGTCTTTCCAGAGTACTTTTAGTGCTCTGAATAACTCTCTCTGACCGCAAGCTCGTTTTTAGCAGCGCACCCTCTAGTGCACATACCAGTAAATTTTCAGTCTCAGGATTTGGCAACCAGAGCGACTCCGCAAACTATCAATAATACGCCTGCAATCTTGTATACAGACATGGGTTCCGAGAGAACAAAATACCCCCATATGGTAACCAGAACAAATGACAGGCCCAAAAACGGGTAGGCATAGCTGATATCCACCTTTGACAAAACCAGTAAATGTGACGCCATGCTGATGACCATGACCAACAGGCCGCCCATGACGAACACGTTCATGAGTATTCCAGGTATGGCTTGCAGAATGCTCCCGGCACCCAGTGAGCCCAGCTTGATTTGAGTCATGCCCTTTTTGAGCATTATCTGTGAAAGAAAGTTAGAAAAAACGGTAAATAGAATAAGCGGTATATACTTCGACATATTGCGGGCTCGGTATTGGGAACTATGGGCTATTGCGTCTATACTTTAGTCGTTGGATTTACGGTCCGCCACCCGCCACTTGCGGTGGAGAGTCTAAGCTACTCTACAATGTGGACGGAATTGCTGCCTTTCGGTAGGTAATGTAT
>CAZQKJ010000530.1:0-3069 GCA_964593315.1 uncultured Granulosicoccaceae bacterium | reverse complement strand
CTGATGTTGTAACTTTCGACTATGCAGTATCAGATGGAATAGACACAGCTACAGCAATGATCGCCATAACGGTAAATGGTACATTTGTTAATACACCGCCTCAGATACCTGGTGTTGAATTAGGCCTTGGATTAGGCATACTTAACGACAGACCGACTAATGTTTCTATAGTGGCTAACGCTATTGATGCAGACGGAGATCCATTAACATTTACGATATCCCCAATCCCGGATCTGACTGTAACCGGCAATGGGCTATTTACCTTTGATCCCAGGGAGAATTTCAGCGATTTACAGTTCAACGAAGTAAGAATTGTAAGTTTCGATTTTACAGTTTCTGATGGGATAGACACGGTTACAGCACAGTACAGTTTATTCGTAACTGGTAATGTGTCATCGCCTGTAGCGAGGAACTTTGTTGTCAACACAAATGCTGACGCCGCAGTCACTTTTAATGTGTCTGTCTTGGGTAACGTTTCTGATATAGACGGCGACGATCTGACGATTTCATTACCACAAAGCGTTGATGGCCTGGTTGATAACGGCGACGGGACTTTTACCTATGATCCCGCTGTTGCCTTCAGCGATTTAGCTAGTGGCGAATTTGAAAATGTAATTTTCGACTATGATGTGTCAGATGGAAGAACAGACACAGTCACCGCAACGATCACCATAAGGGTAGAAGGTACATTTGAGGAGTCTAACTCACTGCCTGTAGCGAGTGACTTTACTCTCGAAATAGATGCTGATGAGCCCCCGGTCACTTTTGATGTGTCTGTCTTGGGTACCGTTTCTGATGATGACGGAGACAATCTGACGATTTCATTACCACAAAGCGTCGATGGCCTGGTTGATAACGGCGACGGGACTTTTACCTATGATCCCGCTGCCTTCAGCGATTTACCTCGTGGTCAAACTGAAGATGTAATTTTCGACTATGTAGTATCAGATGGAACAGACACAGTCACAAGAACGATCACCATAACGGTAAGTGGTGCTGTTGGCATACCACCTGTGGCGAATGATTTGTTCATAACCACAAATGCTATTACGGCAGTTGAACTTGGAATTGCTGATTTTAATTCAGTAGCAACTGATCCGAATGGCGACTCACTATCATTTGACCAGGTATTGGATGGTGAAGCATTTGATGAAAATGGCGATTCTTTAGGAGCTGCTATGCTGACGAGGAATGTTGCCGGAGGTCCTTTAATCTACGACCCCGCACCGCAGTTCGGCACTTTAGAAGTAGGCGAAACAGTACAAGTTCTATTTACCTACAGGGCAACTAGTAATGTTGATTTCAGCTTTGATGAAGCGCGAGTTGTCATAACCGTAGAGGGCGTAGTACCAGCCGCACCCACGTTTAATATAGGTGACGTGGGTCCCACTGGTGGAACTGTATTTCGGGTGCCAGACCCAGAAGCTCAAATTAGCGGACTGGAGTTTGCGACTGAAGTTGTTGGCCCTGTGGAATGGGGTTGTCAACAAGATATAACTACTGTTCCTGCTGTTCCTGTTGCTGCTGTTGGTGCCGACGGGCTCCCTGTTTATTCAAATATTGCCGGTGTAGCAGATGATGAATCTTTTATATTTGATGCAAACGGAATAGAAGTTAATGTGCAATCTGGTACTCTTAACCGAATTAATTTAAGTAATGCCAGCAATACTGCTACTTCTAGTCTTTTTACTAACTGTTTCACTGAAATTGCAGCATTCGAGGCTGCGCGTGATTTTCAAAGCGGTTATTTTTTGCCGTCAATCTCAGAGCTTCTTGAGATCCGGAGGGCAGTTTCTAATCCCACAGTATTAGATCCAGCAGGTAATAGTATTGGGCTTGAAACAATTCCCCTCTGGTCATCGACTGAGAGTACAAACCAGAATGCATGGGTTCTACTACCTCCTGGCAATGTCGGTCTGACGCTCGAGCAACAACCAACACCTACAAATAAGGGTCAGCTACGTTACGTTCTGCCTATAACAAGCTTCTAATAAGGGCTATGTAGTGTCGGCCGCCCGAATTTCGGGTGGCCGTTTTATGTTGGATTTTCAGTAGGGTGAATGAGCCGCAGGCGCATCCACCGTTTTGCACATTGGTAGATGCGCTTCCAGCTCATGCCACCCTACCGCTCTACCTAACGCTGTACTGTTTTGAAGTCTTCTTATTATGTCATTACTCTGGTCAATGAGGATTACTCAATTGATCGCTGGATGCTTTGCGTAACACCGCAGTAGGTGATGAAGAAGTATCTGAAAAGATAGATGCCATGTTTAAAGTGGCCTTCGCTCTAGCTTGCATTATTCATGAAGGATTCGCCGTAAGGATCATCCTGCCATCTCTGCTCGTGTGATACTGAGAAATTCCTAGCTATTCCCTTAGTCAATATACGGAGGTCGAGCGGTATCGCGCGAGCTGCAACGGCAGGCACGTGCAGGTGGTGAATAGAAAACAGTCTGCATCGAATTTGAACGAGTCAAAAAGACCCGCTTCAATTATAAAATCAGCCACTTTCTCGATACCTGTTTTCGCCCTCGTGAATAATGCAGGTTAGATATAGCGGATAACGGCTCGGAGCCTCCTGATATTATGTCGTGCGGTCACCATATAGCGTGTAGAAAGCGTTAGGATCAATCAGCAACTTAATTAGACGGTGTAACCTCGGAACAGAGTATGGCACCCTTTGGAAAGACACATTACCCGCTTTAGGAATCTGTCTTGTCTATATTGTGAGTATTTATTTTGGCTCAAACCACGGATGTAATTCATGCGTAACCACTGTCACCTTGTTAAATTTTCTTGATGATCTCGGCGTTGAAGACGAAGGTGAAAACATTAACGGACCTTCACTGATCCGCATCCCTGACTGGATCTCACCATCAGACCGGGCTGACCCTTCAGCAGTCTACTACTTGTACTTCGGAAACCACACTGGCGACTACATCCGCATGGCGTGGGCAGAAAACATTATAGGGCCCTGGAACTTGTATCAGACTGGCTCTAACGTCTCTCGCGGAAACCGTGGTGTATTGGACAATGGCGGCCGAGATATTGCATTTGCAAGACTTGACC
>CAZQKJ010000529.1:0-3071 GCA_964593315.1 uncultured Granulosicoccaceae bacterium | reverse complement strand
GGCATTGAGCGGTTGTGTATCGATTGCTTGCTGTACATGGCTTGCGGCGGAATCCAGCAACTGTGCACGGGCAAGGGGCTCATCACCCTCAAGCGTTAGCAGTTCCCAGTAGTTATTTGCAATCTGCATGTGGGTATTCACTTTGGTGATCCCGTCAGAGCTCTGCGCCTCCGCATCGAGTCGTACTATTTCCCGGTTCAGCTGGTTAACCTTCTTATCAAACATCTGGTAGGCAACCAGGCGTATGCGCTCATTAGGGTGCGCGATCGCGCTCTTCAGAATAGGTGCGGACTGGCTATCCCGGATGTGGCGGCTGGCGACTACCATGTTGTACAGTCGCTCAGTGTCTGAGTCGTACTTTAGTTGCTCAACAAAGCCACGGCCATCGAGGTGTGGATGTGGTCGGTCTACCGGCGCTGTGAATGGCAGGTCCGCGTTACTGGTAAACTGCCAGAAGACATTTTCCTGGTGGCGATGCCTGGCAACGATCGCCCCAAAGGTTATCGCAAGCCATGAACCAGCTGCCCCGATGAACGGGATAAAAAAGCTCAACAGGAATAGAAGAAAAATAAACCCTGTGCGCTTTCCCGGGACAAGCTCTATCAGCAGTTGTGAAATACACACGGCGGCCACAAGGCTTGCCAATGCGTGAATTCCTATAATCGTAGCAGGGCTGATATCTGCAAGCAGGTTCGATAGTGGTCCGATTGAATCAACAAGTGAGACGCCGATGACCAGTTCGATCACCAGGGTTAAACACAGAACCGGTATGCATAGAAAGCTAAGCAGCACGTTTACGATTCCCCCAAAGTTTTTTGCGTCCAGTGCCCTGATCCTGGTTGGTCGCACCAGTGACTTTGGAAATAAATGCAAGGCAGGATTCTTTGGTGTCGCGCTTCTTGATAAGCTTGGCGCTCACAACTTCTGTTTCCTGCGCCAGATCAAGTCCTGATTCTTCGTATAGCTTTTTCGAAACGCGCTGCAGGTAGGCCTGAGCCTGAGTTTCATTCATCAGGGGCAACAGCACTACCACTGATGTGCCGCCTTCTTCTTCGCGAGGCTGCCATGTGCTGTCAAGGCTTCGAACATTCTCAGTTAGGAAATCGATAATGAACTGCGTTCTGCCGGTTTCCTTGAGTTTGATCGCGAGAAGTGTTGACTGAACACTATTGTCATGAGCAAACCGCACGGCGTTATTAATTTCAGCAGCAAACCAACCGCTGCGTGACTCGCCCTCACTCTTGGAGCGAGTTAGCATGTCGCCGATGTAACTACCCAGCAAGGCAAGAACGTTAAGGTTTTCCTGCTGAAAAGCCATGAAGTGCATATCTCTGATAACGAGAATGCCGTGTAAGTATTCGTGTGAATCAATCAGTGGAACCACTGCAAGCAACTCGCTTTCAACGGTATCGTTTGCCTGTGATTCAAGTTTTACGCTCACCAGTTGACGATGGTCAACTGCCAGTTTAACCAATGGGTCAAACAAGTTGAGTTCGGGCATGTTGCCGTGTGTGGCAATCGGTTCAGGGTTGATTCTGTTCAGGCCTTTGACTCCATATAAACCTGCAACCTGAACTGCTCCAAACTGTGCGAAGACTGCCATCAGTTCCGGACCTGCTTTTATTTCATCGCTGATGTTGGTAGAGAGTAATGGTTTAAGCTGCTGTAGTGCCTGGCGCACACTGAGCCGGTTGCCGGCCATAAATTCTTCCAGCTGACCGTGGGAGACTTTCAGAATGTGATAGTCCTTGGAAAATTCTTTTAGGCGATGACGAAGATACTGGTTTTCCGCAAACTCCTGAGCGCTGCGTTTTTTACCGGATGTTGCGAAGTCGCCCACCAGAATACTCAGAATAATGGTGCCTACACCCAGAACTACCAGAGAGCTGGTTTGTGCTTCGTAGGCGGCCCACGGATAGGCGAGCGTTGCAGCGCTGGCAATAGCGCACAAGACTCCCCACAAAGATCCATATCGCGCAGCGAATACAACCGGTGGCAAAATGGTCCATGCGAAGCCCGAGTTCATACCGAGCGGATCGCCTTTGAAAAACAGGAAGCCTGCAACTGGCACTATTAACACAAACACCACCAGTTCCACGACCTTGTGAAACCATTTCTTGTTAGGTCCGTTGTCTAGCCATGAGAAACTGGATTTATGTTTCTGTACCGTTGAGGATGGCAGCTGGAAAGTAGACATCTGATTGGCTCCGCTTACTGTTCGCTTACTGGTCTATTACTAGTGGTCTGATCGGTGCGGTCACAGCTCTTGAATAGGAATCCGATGGGTTGCTGGTACCCGCTGACGGAGTTACTTCATCGAGATACGGAAGCCTGGATGTGGATGGCGCCGGTGGTAGTGCGGCTGGCAGTGGCTGTGGTGCGGTTGCTAACGGTGGTGGGGCTGCTGCTGCAAGCGTTGGACGTGCAACCACATTCGATTTGAAACTGACTTGCGTCAGAAGCTCGTCGATAGTTTTATTGGCGGTGCTTGACAGGTTGGCGTAGCCCCAGCCGGTTCTGGTTGCATTCGCAGTCCACATGACCTCGTCGGAGTGCAGGTCTACGAACTTGAGCGTCATACCTATAGATGGTTCATTGTCCAGCCCGTTTTTATACGACCATTCCTGAACATCGCCGGTGATACCGTACCGATAGCCGTTCTCTCGCGCCCAGTTTTTGGCTGAGGCCAGCTGACCGGCTGAATCCAACAGCGCTATGACAGACTCACTTTCGGGAGGCTGATACACTTCCAAATTTTTGACACCTCGTGCGCGCACATGAGTTTCTACTAACGCACTGGCGCGGTTGCCTGCCAGGGGTGTTTTGGACAAGTTTGTAATGGGTAGAATCGCCCATTTCTCCGCGGAGCTTACAATGACGCGGTTTGACGATGTCACTGTTGCGCATGCGGTGAGCAGGGTGCTGGATAGAACAAGCACACCAGTTAAGAGTTTGAGTCGCATGTTTATGTCCGTTTTAAATCCACTGTATATGTTCGAAAAAACACAGGCGATTCCTGTGTCTCCCGCCTCGAATGCCGGGGCGCATCACCGTTTGACGTGATGTAGTAC
>CAZQKJ010000528.1:0-3074 GCA_964593315.1 uncultured Granulosicoccaceae bacterium | reverse complement strand
TAAGCCCGCTAACGAATCCGGTGGCTACGGCATGCTGGTCGGACCGCACAGCACGCAGGATCAGCAACAGGAAATGGCAGAGCAAATAAAAGCAGACCCTCGCAATTATATCGGTCAGCCGACGCTGTGCATTTCAACTTCACCAACGCTGTATGACAACGTCACTGATAATAATCAAACTGAATCCACACTCGCAGCGCGCCATGTTGACTTGCGCCCGTTCGTTTTACAGGGCGATGAACTGACCGTCACTACCGGCGGCCTGACGCGGGTAGCACTTGAACCGGGCTCACTGGTCGTCAACTCATCTCAAGGCGGCGGCAGCAAGGATACCTGGGTTGTAGAAAGCACACCGGCAGACAACAGCGATAGAAATCCGGCCACCGGCACATCGCAACAACAGGCACAGGAGTAGACACACATGCTCTCAAGAGTGGCTGAAAACGTTTACTGGCTGAGTCGATATCTTGAACGCATGGAAATCACCGCAAGACTGATGAAAGTCTACGGCCGCACCTTGATGGATATGCCGCATGTGCAACCGCACGAAGGCTGGATGCCTTTAATAACTATTTCAGGGCTGGACAAGCCTTATCTGAAACACTTTGATCACGCCAACGAAACCGACGTTACCCGCTTTCTGATTGCAGATGAGCGCAACCCGGGTTCGCTACTGAACGCGGCGATGGCCGTTAAAACTAATCTGCGTGGTTCACGTGATGTTTTCCCGCGCCAGATGTACGAAAAAATAAGTGCCATGGTTCAGTACATTAGAAGCGCCAGTGAGAGCGGTGTATCAATTAAAAACCGCAATACATTTCTGGACACGCTCGAACACCGGTTGCTTGCTATATCAGGTGCTGTTCAGGGCAGCTTACGTCATGGTCAAACCTACACGTTTATGAGAATGGCATGCTTCCTTGAACGTGCAGATATGACATCACGGGTGCTTGATGTACCCTCATCGGCAGCCGTGTCTGCAACTCCCACCATCAGCCCGCTGGCCAGTGATATTGCACTTGAGCACAGACTGTGGACAGGTGCATTAAACTCGGTATCTGCCATGCAAATGTATCGCCGCCACGTACGCCAGCCCGTAACTGCAGAGGGGTGCCTCAATTTTCTACTCAATGATAAACACCTGCCGGGTGCCTGTCGCTTCTGTCTGGTGCATATTGATGAGTGCCTGGAGTATCTGCACCACTCAGGCAAAGCGCGCGCCGCGGTTGATCAGCTGTTGTTAAAGTTCGACCATGCCAATGTTAAAACGCTCGCCGCAGATGCCGATGCGCGGCATGAGTTTCTTGATCAGTTGCAGCTCGGCTTACTTGTCATAGACAACACCATAGCAAAAACTTATTTTCCGCCGGAGCAGGAATCTGCATGAGCATTAAGGTCGCCATCGACCACACTACGACCTATAGCTATGATAAGCCGGCAACACTCGGCCCTCACATCATTCGTCTTAAACCTGCAGCGCACTGCAGAACTCCTATACTAAGCTACTCATTATCTGTGACTCCGGCTGAGCATTTTATAAACTGGCAGCAGGACCCGTTCGGCAACTACCTGGCACGGCTGGTATTTGAAAAGCCCTGCCGCGAGTTATCGGTAACTGTCGATCTTATTGCGCAACTTGATATTATTAATCCGTTCGATTTTTTTGTTGAAGACAGCGCCGAAAATTTTCCGTTTAAGTATGATCCCGTCGTTGCCGCGGAGCTTGCACCCTACCTTGCAGTGTCACCAGCCGGGCCTCAATTAAAGCAATGGCTGCCGGCTAACCTTCCGGTCAATCAGAACATCAATGATGCACTGGTCGCTATCAACCAGTCAGTACAGCGCGACATTAACTACAACCTCAGAATGGAACCGGGAGTTCAAAGCAGCGAAGAGACTTTGAAAAAAGGCAGCGGCTCCTGCCGTGACAGTAGCTGGCTGCTGGTTGAAGCACTGCGTCACTATGGGCTGGCAGCACGTTTTGTATCGGGCTATTTGGTACAACTGAAGCCTGATATCAAAGCAGTTGACGGACCGGCAGGTGCCGCTGAAGATTTCACCGACCTGCATGCATGGGTTGAAGTGTATCTACCCGGCGCCGGCTGGGTGGGGCTTGATCCAACCTCCGGGTTGTTTGCCGGTGAAGGCCATATACCGCTGGCCTGTACACCACTGCCGTCAAGTGCCGCACCCATTTCAGGTGTTGCCAGTGAAAACGCTTCGAACTTCTATTTTCACAACCGTGTTAATCGATTTGATGAACGCCCGCGTGTCACTCTACCTTATACCGGGCCGGTCTGGCAGGACGTACTGGCTCTGGGTGAAAAAGTTGATCAGCAGCTCGAGCGGGAAGACGTCAGACTCAGCATGGGTGGTGAACCGACGTTTGTATCGTCTGAAGATCTCGACAGTCCACAGTGGAACGAGGAGGCTCTGGGAGAGCAGAAACTCGAACGCGCCAACGAACTATTACAACGACTGAAAGAAAGATTTGCACCACTGGGTCTAACCACTTTTGCACAAGGTAAATGGTATCCCGGTGAAGTAACTCCGCGCTGGGCTTTAATATGCCACTGGCGACCCGACGGTGAGCCGTTATGGCGTGACACTGATAAACCCGCAGCTAAAGCGCAGGTGGAAGACGCCAACAATCTGCTGCAATGCTTATGCGATGAACTCGGCGTAGACAGCACCTGCAAAAAACCGCTGTATGAAGATCCGCTTTACCATATTCATCTTGAAGGCATGCTGCCACCGCAGACCGCATTAAAAGAACTGGAACTTGCCGGTAACGACCCGCGCGCGCGACTGCTTAAACGTCTTGATAAAGGTCTCGGCAATCCAGTCGGCTATATGCTGCCACTGGAACACAACGGTGACATGTGGCGCACGTCAGACTGGCCGCTACGGCGTGAAGAAGTATTCCTTGTGGCCGGTGACTCACCGGCCGGACTGCGCCTGCCACTCGACGCTCTGCCTGAAGATACAACAGTTGATAGCGAAGCCAGACAGGCACAGCAGGATCGCTACGATCAAACCGGTGCGCTGCCCTCCTACGATGCTTTACTTAAGAC
>CAZQKJ010000527.1:0-3085 GCA_964593315.1 uncultured Granulosicoccaceae bacterium | reverse complement strand
CCTCACCGAGATACATTGTCTCTATCGGTTCTTTCTTTTCAAAATCCCACAAATGTAATCGGCGTCCATACTTAAGGTGGCCGACTTCTTCCAGATCAAAGCCCGGCATAAACGTATTGGGCGCAGCCCATTCCGAACTCACCATAATGTTGTGGCGCGGCTGATACCAAAAGTCATAGCTGAACAGGATATCACCCATCGAGTTCTCCCAGCGCCCGACTATTTCAAATTCCTTATTTAACTGCAGGTAGCCACCGGGTGCTTCACCTTTAGCATCACCAAGAAATGAGATAATAATTTCCGACCCCAAACAATGCACGGTATGCGGGCCGGATAAGTTCGCTTTGTTTTTGATCTCTGCACCATCTATTACTTTATGCAATCTCGGTGCTTGGGGATCAGTAGCGGTGTCTACTATATGTATGTTATTTGAACGTACACCCGGTACTAACAGGTATCTTCGCGCCATTGATGCATCATCGTGGCATGAAGAACAGGCGTTCCAGCCCATGTGATGTAACTCATCACCAATACCCGGCATCTCGAGGCGGTGAATCACCTGCGAATAGGTGGGACTCTCCGGGTCTACATCAACGGTTGCCAGGTAGTCCGGTTTTTGTATGCCGGTGCCGGTGTAAATCGCAATTGTATAAAGCAATTTTTCGTTTGGCGCTTGCATCGCCTCGGCCGGGCTTGCGTATCCCGGGCCGCAACAGGTCATCTCGCTGGTGTCGGTCATAGTGCGTTCTCTGGATAGTTATCCGGTTGATGTACTGGACTGATTTCTCTGACTGAACGGTTTCTGGATTTACTTACCGAATAATTTATCTTACTATGCGAGAATATTGTCCGTAAAGTGATAAATATACAATGCATCTCGACCGACTAATCGCCGTTTTAGAATCCGTTGCCGTTGCCGGTAAAGCTGTGTCCGCAGCGGATGTTCAACGCGCCACCGACATTCCCCGCCCAAGCTGCTATCGATTGCTTCAGACGCTCGCCGAGCATCGATTACTCGATTGCCCCGATGATGCCCAGCGCTATTTAATTGGTGCGCGTTTGAAAAGACTGGCCATGATTGGCCAGTCGGATGCCGATGTTTGCAACGTCGCGGCGCCAACGTTAGCCGAAGCCGCTAACGAGTTTGGTGAAGCAGTATTTTTATCCAGATTTCGCGAGAGAACCGTCGAAATCACCCATGTTGAAACACCGCTGGATGCCGCACGATCATTCATCCACCCGGGCCTGGGCAGCCGTCCACTTCACGCATGCTCTTGCTCAAAAGTCATCGCAGCATTTGCAGACAAGGAATTTCAAACCAACATGCTGACAGGCCCTCTGCGCGCGTTTACCGATCAAACGAAGACCGAACCAGAAGATGTAAAGCACGAGTTGGTCGCGATTAAAGATCGTGGGTTCGCAGAGTGTATTGAAGAAATCGAAGTGGGTGTTTCAAGTGTTGCCGCACCTGTTCGAATTGGGGACTTGGGGGTACCGTTCAGTGTCGGAGCAACCGGTCCTATTCGTCGTTTCTCTGCAACCCACCGAGAAAAAATCGGTCATGCACTCATTGAAGTGGCCGATCAAATTTCAACTAACCTGCAATTAAACGCGGCCTGAGTCAGTTCGCTTCGAGAAAGTTATGTCAGACAAGTCAGCGCAGTTTCAAAATTTCAGTTTCGGCACGCAAGTTCGAAAGTCACCCTATTCCGATGCAGCACTGCGCTGGGGAGCACAGGGTTTTTCTGTTTACAACCATATGTACATCCCGCGAGACTTCGGGGACCCAGTACAGAATTTTTGGAATCTCGTAGACGAAGCAATCCTGTGTGATGTGGCTGTAGAAAGACAAGTTGAAATTACAGGTCCGGATGCTGCGCAGTTTGTACAGTTCCTTAGCTGTCGGGATTTGTCCCAGTGCCAGGTAGGACAATGCAAGTACGTTTTAATCACCGATCAGCACGGCGGTATCATCAACGACCCTATATTACTTAAACTTGCGGAAGACCACTACTGGTTATCAATAGCTGACAGCGATGTTCTCTTATGGGCTAAGGGTGTTGCCGTAAATTCCGGCATGGATGTAACCATCCAGGAGCCAGATGTATCACCACTTCAACTTCAGGGCCCAAAATCCCGCGACATTCTGTGTGCGGCTTTTAGCGATAAACTAAAAGATCTTAAGTACTACTGGTTTACCGAATTCGATTGGGAGGGTGTGCCGTTAATTATTTCACGTACAGGCTGGTCGAGTGAGCTGGGTTACGAGATATTCCTGCGCGACGGTAGCGCCGGAGACAAGCTATGGGAACATCTGATGCAAGTGGGCGCTCCGTTGGGCTTGCACCCGGGTCATACTTCCAGTATTCGTCGCATTGAAGCCGCTATGCTCTCCTATCATGCCGATATGACATTGGCCAATAACCCGTTTGAGTTGGGACTCGGCCGCCTTGTTGATCTGGACATGCCAGCAGACTTTGTCAGTAAAGCCGCTTTAAGCCGCATCAAAGAACAGGGCGTTAGCCAAACCTTCATTGGCCTTGAGCTCGATGGAGCTCCATTGGCGGGTTCAAACGATGAACACTGGCCAATTATCAAAGACGGTCAGGTGGTTGGCCACATATCTTCTGCTATTTACTCACCGCGGCTGAAAAAGAACATTGCACTAGCCATGGTGAAAACAACCTGTGCAGAAATCGGCACCCGTATGACAGTTGATGAAAGCTCGCAATCGCGAACCTGCGAAGTTGTTCCCAAACCTTTTTTCGATCCAAAAAAATCTATTGCTACTGGTGCCTAAGTAACCCGCTGTTTTGATAATTCATCAGTTGCTCCCCGCTGTCATATCGATCGCCATTTACCTGGGACGATATTCGTACGGGGGCTTGACATAAAAAGTCTAATGGGTGACCCCTAGGTCCATTGCCTTCATCCACATGTAATGCCATCCGGTCACTATCGATATCAGAGATTTTTAGTTGAGTGACTTCATTAGTACGCAGACCAGCACCATAGGCGATAGAGAAAGCGGCTTTGTACTTCAGAGATCCAGCGTTATCGATTAATAACGCCACCTCTTCACGGC
>CAZQKJ010000526.1:0-3087 GCA_964593315.1 uncultured Granulosicoccaceae bacterium | reverse complement strand
GAAATAACGAGAGTCAGTGAAGGACTGTTATATTCAACCGGCACCTCACCAGACACCATCACTCTCTCTTTCCCAGATATGAACGTACTGCCTCCAGCTACCGGGGGCAATGAAGCCGTTATCTGATCGAGTAAAATCGCTCGTTGTGTAGGCGAGAGTATCACCACTGAGTGCAAATCCGTGGAACCCGATATTTTCCAGGGTTCCGGGTCTGATTATCTGCGATTCATACCAGTTAAAACCATCCGCGCTGTCGAAAACAGCCAGATAGGAATCGGGCCGATCACTGGTAGACGTATCTGAAGACGCGACTACCGTGTTTTCAGACATCTCAATATGGTCAGGAAACCCATCCTTATAGTGCCTGACCGAGGGAATCAACTCAGCGGTAACACCCCATTGTCCGTCTAATGGAGAAAACAAAAATACTGAACCGGAATCAATACATGAAGATGCAGAGGAAAAGCTGGCAGCTGCAACCAGATCTTTTCCAATTTCATTTGTTCTCTCACCACCGGATAAGCTAAAGCTTTCATCTACAACGCAACCACAGGTTCCGTTCCATCCGAAACCATCACCAATCGGTTCGTTGTCAATACATACAGACTGGTCTGGTTCAGGTGCTGGCAATACTTCAGGATTTGACTGTGAATAGCCATTATTTGACATTGCAATACACGTAAGCGCGCAAAACAAAAACTTGTTTACCATATGGGACATGCCAGTTACCATTCTTTTTGCGTCATGACACGAAAGCACGTGGCAGGAATGCCGTCAAATCCCTGTATGGCTTTCGTCCTGCTAAAAATTACCGGTAGAGCTGCGCAGGTTAAAGTAGATCTGCTGAACACGATTCCCGATAATGCGATACGCCTGCGAATTGAAATGATCGCCACCTTCGCGGATTGTAGGCAAGTCTTCCCCTTCACCGTAATTTGTATAGGGATCACCATCAGAGCGAAGCTCCCTGAAGACCTGATTGACATCATAGTAGGCTGTTTCATTCGCAATGAAGTACTGGTCAGCACCATACCAGGGCTCTCCACGCCAGCTGTTAATTAGAGCAGTCAGTTCACTACGGTAGAAATCGATAGCTCCGTCATCTGATTCACCCTGCATCCACCAGATCAAGTCCACATTGGATTTTGAAGGAAGCTCATTCAATGCATTTTCGACCCGCTGTTTAATCAGATCGTATGGTTCATCACCAAATCGCCAATAGCGAATAGACTGGCCCGGAGTTGAGGTCGGTATAAACGCAACTACTCTGGAGGGATCCGCGTCGACAATTGCCCGAGCAATCTGAAACCCCGGAGAATTGCTTGAGTTTACCGGATCCCACAGGCGAGCCGGAAACCGGTCATGTTCCCAGATCTGATTCGTCGGATTGGCGGTTTTCCATCCATCGTGTTGCGTCCAGACAAGAATACGAGCATCCAAACGATCTTTCTCAGGAAAGAGGTCAGGCTGAAACTTTGAACCTTCACCCAGTGCATTTGATTGTCCCGCGGTCAGAATTACATCAGTGACCAGATGCAGATTGTCAGGAAACGCATCAGTATCAATTACCTCCTCTGACACTGCCTGAAGAGCTATAACAGGCTCTGACGAGTCGGCCGAGGTGATCGGGGTGTCATCATTAATGCAGCCTGTGAAAAATACCGACGCAGCTACAACCACCAATACACAACTCCAGCGATTATTACCTTCCATTGTGTGCTCTGACTTCAATCAACATAACAGACTACCTGCAAACCTGAACAACTATCCAGCCGAGTCTCTATTTTCATGATAGACCGCACAGTTACTGCTAAAAAACCCGGGGTCACAACCAGACAAAGCACATTTTTAATTCTCGGAAAATACAGATCATCCTCCAATATCCCTCTACAGGACATCCCGGTCACCCCCAAATTCTGATAGATTGGCGATCTCTACAGTCACACGCCGCACTGTTCGTGGTATTACTATGGGTGTCTATGTAATTGCACAACGGGACAGTGCGAATTCATATACTAAGTGCGACAACCGTATTAATAAAAGAGGTGAGCTGTAATACTAGGTATTTTCCTTCCGGCAAGAAGAGACCAGACCTATGACGTACATACAGCTCACCTCAGAAGACAGATATACTTTGGGCGAACTCAAATGGCAAGGGTTTTCGGTAAATCATATAGCCAATGTGATTGGCTGCAACAGATCTACCATTTACCGAGAGCTCGAACGTAACAGCTGCAATGATGGCGGCTATCGGCCCAGCAAAGCTATATCTAGAACCAGTGGCCGCAGATCACGCTCCAGACGAAACAGCCACTACGAGGAAGGCGACTTCAAAATCGTTAGGCAATTATTGCGAATAAAGCTCTCACCTGAGCAGATATCAGGCTTTCTACGCCACGTGTTACGCAGAAAGCGCGTGCCAAGCCATGAACGTATATATCAGTACATTTGGAAAGACAAAGCCAATGGAGGCACACTCTGGAAGCACTTACGCCAATCACAAAAGCAACGACGAAAACGCTACAGGGCCTACGATAGCAGAGGCAAGTTAGCGAGTAAGCGCCCAATTTCTGAGCGACCTAGCTCTATAGAGGGCAGAAGATATTTCGGTCACTGGGAGATTGATACTGTGATGGGTGCAGGCACCAAGGACTGTATTTTAACCATCGTAGAAAGAAAAACCGGATTTGTTCAAATTGGCAAGTTAGCCGACCAGACTATAAAGTCCCTGAATAAGAAGTTGAGAACCTTGATCAATCGATTTCAAAGCGCCTTTAAGATAATTACTGCTGACAATGGTACTGAATTCCATCAATATGAAAAAATAGAAAACCTATTCAACGTCAAGTTCTACTTTGCAAAACCATTTCATTCCTGGGAACGCAGAAGTAATGAAAATATGAATGGACTAATTCGTCAATACCTTCCAAAAGGTGAAACTATGGCGGGACTTACCCAGCAAAGATGCGACTATATTGCAAACCAAATTAACAACAGACCTAGAAAAAGATATGGATACAAAACACCAATGGAGTTATTCAATGCAAATGTCTAGCATTTGTCGCACTTCAAACTTGATACTAAGAG
>CAZQKJ010000525.1:0-3092 GCA_964593315.1 uncultured Granulosicoccaceae bacterium | reverse complement strand
TGCGAGCCTAAGATTCTAATCGCAGACGAACCAACAACTGCACTGGATGTAACAGTACAGGCGCAAATATTCGATTTAATGCGTGAACTTGCCGCTGACTATGGCACGGCAACTATTCTGATTACCCACGATATGGGTGCCGTGGCAGAAATGGCAGAACGGATGATAGTGATGTATGCAGGGCGCATGGCAGAGACCGGACCCGTACAACAAGTCATTGATCATCCTCGCCACCCCTACACCGCAGGTTTAATCTCCTGCGTGCCGCACCTACAGGCAGAACTCACAGAGTTTCGCCCTCGTTTGGCAGAAATTGAAGGCATAGTACCCGGCCTTAACGAGTTTGGTCGTAATCAATGCCTGTTTGCTTCCCGATGTGACCGCGCCAATAACCAATGCCTGAACGAACGTCCGCTGGCGGCCCGGTTCAGCAACGGTCAGCGATCCGCTTGCTGGCAGGCAAGCGAGCTTTGACTATGTCAGATTCCGAACTTTTACTTGAAGTAAAAAATCTCACAGTGCGATTTTCGGTTAAACGTGGCCGCTGGTTTTCGCGAAAATCTTATCTGTACGCAGTGGATGATATTTCTTTTACAGTAAACCGTGGTAAAACACTCGCGATTGTCGGTGAAAGCGGTTCAGGTAAAACCACTGCGGCACTGGCTGTCGCAAGATTGGTCGAGGCGAGTGACGGCATCGTAAATTTTTCCGGTCAGGATTTTCTATCACTTGCTGGCGAAGCACTGCGCAAGGCTCGCACACAGGTACAGTTTATTTTCCAGGACCCCTACTCCAGCCTAAACCCAAGACTACGAGCTGAAGCGGTGGTACGTGAACCGCTTGATAGCCTGACTACTCTGACTGAAAAAGAAAAACAAGAAACGATTGATCGCCTCTTTGATGAAGTCGGCCTGCACAAAGAACAGCGAAAGTTATTTCCACACCAATTCTCGGGAGGACAGCGCCAGCGTATCGGTATTGCACGCGCACTATCAACCCACCCTGAGCTAATTATTTGTGATGAGCCAGTATCAGCGCTTGATGTAGCAGTACAGGCACAAGTGTTGAATTTACTGCGTGAATTGCAAGATAATTCAGGCTTAACCTATCTGTTTATCTCACATGATCTGGGCGTGGTACAGCATATGTGTGATTCTGTTGCGGTAATGTATATGGGTAAAATTGTTGAATACGGAGATCGGTTGAGCGTTTTTAACAACCCACAGCACCCCTACACAGAAGCACTGCTATCAGCAGTCCCGTCAGTAGACAAAACCCGCAGACAAAAAACACAGCGTATTAATATAGATGGTGATTCGCACGATCCGGCTAACCCGCCTGATGGCTGTCGCTTTTCGAATCGCTGTCCGAAAGCGATCGACAGATGCACCGTCACTCAGCCTGTATTAAAGAAGCTTTCCACTTCACACGAGGTAGCTTGTCATTTAGTGGAAATGCCACTAACCAGTTGAAAAACGCCTCAGAAATCAGTTTTCTGAATTGGTCAAATACACTATCAACGGTACCAGTCTCAAAACAAGCCACTTCTTTAGCACTTGATTGATTCACTATCGAACTATCGAGATGCCATTTCCAATAATGATTCTGTAACGCTAAGGAGACCTCTCCTGCTGCATCATTTGAGAATACGCGCTGATTGATTCTGATAATTGGCACTATGCCACCATCCGTTGTTGTGGCGAACAATTCATCGGCATCCTGCCAGTCTTCATAGGTGATATTGAATTGTTCAACGGGCAGACCCAGACTGTCACATAATTCCATAGCCACCTTACGGGTAATACCTTCAATCACCAGCAGCTTCAAAGCCCCCTGGCGACCCGTCGGAATATGTAGACTGGAGTCGCAATTATCTATGTAAATCCGTCTGGAATATGGCAAATTCGGAAAAACCTTCGGACAAGGGCACGCCCATGACTGCACTCTCCCAGCAACAAAAAGATTTTTTCAACGAAAATGGCTACCTGGTCGTTGAGAATGCCGTGTCCCCCGACTTACTGACTCAACTGGAAACAGATTTTGCAAACTGGGTGACCGAGAGCAAGTCAGAAACGCACGCCTACGGGGAAGCTTTCGATGGCAGACCACGGTTTGACCTTGAAGCAGGACACTCTTCAGAGGCACCGGCACTGCGTCGCGTCAATGCACCGGTAGAAGTCTCGGACGCGTACTACAACGCAATGATGAACAGCACTATGACCAGCTGCGTCGAGGAGCTGATCGGGCCAAATATCAAGTTCCATCACAGCAAGATCAATTCAAAACTTCCGGGTGCAAAAACATCTGTCAAATGGCATCAGGATTTTCCGTTTACACCACACAGCAATGACGACCTGATAACAGCGTTATTAATGGTGGACGAAGTCACAGAACAGAACGGACCGCTTGAGGTGGTGCCAGGCTCTCACAAGGGAGACCTGCACAGCTTGTGGCACAACAATGAGTTCACCGGTGCCATAGCAAAAGAAGTAGCTGATCAGTGCCAGCGAGAATCTGTCAAGTGTACGGGATCAGCAGGCTCTGTCTGTTTGATGCATACAAGACTCCTGCACGGATCTGCACCTAACTTGTCAGATAAACCACGGACCCTGTTTATAGCCGTGTACTCGGCAGAAGATGCAGTACCGCAATCGCCAAACCCGATGCCCAGTAAATTCGAAGGACAAATTGTCCGCGGTGAACGCACAAATCGCATCAGGTCTATACCCTATGATATCGAGCTACCATTAATACCCAAAGGTGCCTCATTCTTTGAACAGCAAAGTAAAAATTAATTATTGTATAAATAAACCGGGGTTGCTTTACGCACCTCGCCAATAAACTTAAATGCAGGTACGCGCAATAATAAATTCAAGTAGTAACAGGAATCGCGAACAATAGATAAAGACCACCGGCAAGCTGGACCATCATGAATAGTAATGAATTTGCAACTCAGGAAATCAATAAACGACTGCAGCAGTCTTCTCCGGAACACGGGTTGCCAGCAAGCTGTTATACCACTAAAGCATTTCAGGAGATGGAGATTGATACGCTGTTTCGTCACCACTGGCACTGCCTCGGGCGCTGCGATG
>CAZQKJ010000524.1:0-3093 GCA_964593315.1 uncultured Granulosicoccaceae bacterium | reverse complement strand
GCCGAACATTCTTTCTTGCCTATTGTCGGCTCTGGAGACAATGGCTGCATTTTGCACTACACAGAAAACAACGATGAGCTGCAAGATGGTGAAATGGTGTTGGTTGATTCAGGCGCCGAGTGGCAGTGTTATGCCGGAGACATTACTCGTACTTATCCGGTTAACGGCAAATTCAGTCGGGCACAGCGTGAAGTCTATGAAATAGTGCTTGAGGCTAATAAAGCCGCGATTGCAAAAGTAGTCGCAGGCAATCACTGGAATGATCCTCATGATGCTGCAGTCAGGGTAATCACAAAAGGGTTGATTAAACTCGGCATACTGAAGGGTGAGTTGAAAACACTGATCAAAGAAGAGGCCTATCGCCCGTATTTTATGCATCGCACCGGTCACTGGCTGGGGATCGATGTGCATGATGTCGGTGACTACAAGATTGACGATAAATGGCGTCTTCTTGAGCCTGGAATGGTCTTGACGATTGAACCCGGTATTTATCTCGCGGCCTCACGATCTATTCCAAAACAATATCGCGATATAGGCATCCGTGTTGAAGATGATGTCGTAGTCACCAATGATGGTCCGGAAGTACTGACCGACTCCGTTGTAAAAGAGATCGATGATATAGAAGCGTTGATGCAACGCACTTGACGGTAACAGGATCACGTCGATGAAAATACTTGTGGTTGGTGCCGGACTCGTTGGTGCTGTGCAGGCACTGATACTTGCCCGTTCCGGTCACCAGGTCACCGTCATTGAACAACGATCATTAGCGACTGCCGGTAACTCATCTTCTGCGGCGATCGATATATTAAACAGTCGAACTATCGCGCTTTCGCATCGATCATGGCAACTGCTTTCAAATGCTGATCTGTGGCCTGAAGGGATAGGCTGTGGTATCGGCACTGTGCATGTGAGCGAGCAGGGGAAGTTCGGGTCAATAAGAATTACCGCAGAGAAACTTGGCGTTGATGCTTTGGGGTATGTGGTCCGGAATACTGAATACGAGCGCTACCTTCATAAGCAACTACAAGCCGAGCCAGGCATTAAGATAATTGAAAGCGCAAAACTCGAGTCCTTAAAGCAAGCTGATAATAAAGTGACTGTTGCACTGACTGATGATGCAATTGAAGCTGATCTGCTTATCGCCTCCGACGGTACCGGCTCCGTGGTGCGCCAGATGCTTGATATTGGTTTTGATGAATACGATTACCAGCAATGTGCTGTGCTCACCAACGTTGTTGCACATGGAAAACATCAGCACCGCGCCTATGAACGCTTTACTCGTGGTGGTCCCTTGGCGTTATTGCCACTCAAAGGCGAGGGCGCTGATAATGCCTACTCAATGATTTTTACCGCACCGGAACAAGATCTTTGTGACTTACACAAAATGTCTGATCAGGAAATGTTGCAAGTGCTGCAAAAGAAATTTGGTGGCAAGCTTGGGCGTTTCGAGAAAATTGGTAAAAGATTTATCGTGCCGCTAAAGAAAACAGTGAGCAAGCGACAAGTGCAAAACCATTGTGTTCTTGTGGGTAATGCTGCGAGAACTCTGCACCCGGTTGCGGGGCAGGGATTAAATTTGGCACTACGCGATGTATTTGAGCTTCAAAGCTGCCTTCGTTCACTTGATAATTCTGGGAATAATGTTGATAAGGCGCTGGCACTATTTCTAGAGTGTCGTCGTCGAGATCAAACTGCCATAACGCACCAAACCGATCTGCTGGCCCGATTGTTTACCGAAAAACCCTGGCCACTAAGACTGCCTGTCTCGCTTGCCACAAGATCCTCTTTTTTATTGCTCGACTTCCTGGAGCCAGTCAAAAACCGTTATGCAGCTTTTAATATGGGGCAGCACGTACCTTTGCCAAAGTAGTAGGTGTGGTGTTTTTTCTTGTTTATTGTAGTTCTTTATTGTATTTCCGGACTATCGGGATCGACTGGAGTTCCACTTAGCGAACAGGCAGCTGGCTCTTCAGATGATTTTTATAAGCTCGCGAATATTGTTGTGATTTGGCAGCAATTTGGATCTTTTGTGCGCTTATGGCTCACAACCAGCCTTCAATACAGGGTGCTTTAGAGCTATGGACCAGAACTACCTACTGTCGAGATCATGAGAATGAGCAGGTAAAAATTAGGGTTTCCCCTAATTGTGGCGCACAGGCAATCCGTATAGGCTGAAAACATCAATACAAAAATTGTGTAAAGAGCAGGGAGAGACCGATGTACATGTCAGCCTTACAACCGATAGTGAATCGGGAGGCACTCTTACTCGAGATGTTGATGCGAATGGTGTCACGGCTACAACTAGAAGCAGTTCTGACATTGACGCCCCAAGCTCACCTGGAAGGAATGTCACACGTGATGAAAACGGTGTGGTCACAGGGACAACGGTTACTTGTCCGACGGGTGGAACCTATGGGCCCAGGACTCCGGACAGCTCTGACTAGTTCTGTTTAGAGCTTCGATTCAGACGACTATGCCGCGTTAACGATGTAGACGACTGCAGGGTTATTATTAGGGAAATAAAAATAAAGTAGGAATACGGGTGCAGGCAGATTAACCAGGGAACGGAAGCGCCTGTTTCTCTCTGAACTTCGGTGCAGGCTTAATCGTAAAACAGGTTCTTTACCTTGTTTGTTCATTACTTGTTATCAGTCTTGTTGTTTAAATCGCAACCAATCAAACATTTCGACAATCCCTATGAATGCAGTTAGAAGGGTCACCATCAAGCCAATGGTGGCGAAACCATGCAGTAATGCGACATCCATTGTGCGAGCGGGAACATCGTATGTTTGGCGAAACGAATCAAAGTGATTGTCGACCAGCAAAGCTGATAGGAGATAGACGATAGCAACAGGAATAAGTAAGAGGATTTTACCCCTGTTTTTCCAAACCGATGTGTGCGAACTGGTACCTTTGGTTGAAAGCCGGTTTTCTCGACGAGAGCGGTAGTGGGATAACACTAAAAAAGACGCAGTAATCGATAAGAAAAAAAACAGCCCGTTGATTGTGGAATAACTCATTTTTAAGAAATCTTTTAAGCCTGAATATAGGGGGCATTGTGGCTGTGCAATTTTTTGTAGATGTTACTTTGCC
>CAZQKJ010000523.1:0-3097 GCA_964593315.1 uncultured Granulosicoccaceae bacterium | reverse complement strand
GGATCAGAGTTGTCATCAGCTACGGAATAACGAAATTGCACAGCGTCAAATTCAACCGATGCGTTTGCCACTGTCAACTCGGACGCGTTGGGACTATCAATCACAACATTGTCCACAGATATAGTTTCAATGCCATTTTGAACCGTGCCGATACTTTCAAACAACGCAGAGATGGTTCGCAGGATCCAGCCAGACATCTGATTCAATCGTAAAATTAAACTATTGGCGATAGCGATTGAGCCAACAGACATCGTACCTTGCTGCCAGTAGTAAATTGACAACCAGGCAGTGGATACAATCAACAGAGTATTCATTACCACAAGCGAGAAAAACATACGCAGTATGGCTCTCAACAAGGCACGCAGTGCGTTGGTATGTCGCACAAAACCCGTCGATACAAACGCTTCTTCTCTCTCGGCATGTGCAAATAGCTTTACCGCCTGAATATTCGTATAGCTGTCAACAATGCGGCCGGTCAGCGCAGAGTTGGCTTCAGACACTGATCGTGACAATTTCCCAACCGGTGGCATCATCCTTACTATTACAACCAGATAGCCTGCGGTCCATATCATCACCGGAATCAACAGTCGCCAGTCAATATCAAGAAATAACCAGGTTATGCCCGCTATGTAGATAATCAAAAGCCACACACCATCGAGCACATTAAGGACAGTTTCACGGAATGAATTGCCGGTCTGCATAACTTTTTGAGCCACGCGCCCTGCAAAGTCACTTTGAAAGTAATGCAGGCTCTGGCGCACAACATAACGATGGTTACGCCATCTTATCGTGTTGGATAACCCTGGAGTGAGAGTCAGGGTGATAAGACAACGCGCAATAAACAAACTACCGGGGCGAATGATCACCACAACCACTATCATCATCAGCAGTGCCGCCCCATGCTGCTGAAAGAAATCGTCCGGACTTGTGGCGTTCATCCAGTCGACTATTCGCCCAAGGTATACGTACAGCAGCAATTCTGAAATAGAGGCGATACTGCTAAAGATGATGGTGATCAATAACAGCCAGCGCATTGGCCAGAGATAGTGGAGAAAGAAATCACGTGTGCCTTTGGGTGGCTGCTGCACCGGCACGCTTTCGAGCGGATCTATGAGATTTTCAAAATAACTAAACAAGTCTGTCCCTGAAGGCTGAATTAAGAGTGTGCTGTTAAATCTCCGAACTTGCCGAGCCGTGTTACCAACAGCAGGTGACCAGACGTTTCAAGCAGCAGAATTAACCAGGAAAACCTATATAAACCCTACCCCGACGCTTGACTACCGCCTACCCAGTCGACTGAACACTATTGCAAGCCTATAGCGCTACATCGATCACATCAGGCAGTACTTTGCTGCAGTCGCGCCAGCGGCTTTTCATTGATAGGCCAGTGAAGCAGTGCAGCGACCACTCCAAAGAAAACACCGGCCCACCACATACCATCGTAAGAACCATACGCATCGTAGAGACGCCCACCCATCCAGACACCAATAAAGCTTCCGATCTGGTGGCTCAGAAATACAACACCGAAAAGCGTTGCCAGATATCGAACACCAAACACCTGTGCCACTATGCCGGTGGTCAATGGCACTGTCGACAACCACAACAAGCCCATCAGGCCAGAGAATAAATAGATGACCACCTCGGTTTTTGGCAACAGCAGCATGGCTGATATAACAACCGCACGTGCCAGATAAATAACACTCAGACTGGATTTTTTACTGAATCTCTGACCGGCCATTCCGGATAAAAATGATCCCGCAATATTAAACAAACCGATAATAGAGAGTGACCATGCTCCAACCTCAGCAGCTAATCCAATATCCTTTACATAAGATGGAAAGTGCACGGTGATAAAAGCGACATGAAATCCGCAAACAAAAAAACCAAGCGTGAGCAATACAAAGCCTCTGTGGCTTAAAGCTTCACCAACCGCTGCACGCAGTGACTGATCACTGGCAACTTCTCCTTTAGCATCACTGGAATGTGGCAAAGCCATTGCCAGCGGAATCAAAACCAACACTATACACGCTTGCAGCAACAAGGCCTGTTGCCAACCATAAGAACTGATAAAGCCCTGGCTCAGTGGAGAGAACAAGACTTGACCAAGCGAGCCCGCCGCCGTACCTAAACCCAGCGCCATCGATCTGCGTTCAGGACCCACTACACGCGCCATCGCCGCCATCGCCAGTGAAAACGCAGTAAAGGCGACTCCGGTACCAGTGATTAGCCCGGCCGTCAGATATAATGCACCCGAAGTTTCTGCCACCGACATGCCATACACACCGACTGCATAAACCAATGCACCAAACAAGATTACTTTTGACGCACCAAACCGATCTGCAATAGCGCCGGCTATCGGCAGGCCGATTCCCCACATTAAGTTTTGAATCGCGAGCGCAAGCGAGAAGGTTTCTCGAGTCCAGCCTCTTGCCGACGTCATTGGATCAAGGTAAAGACCGAAGGTAGACCTGGCGCCAAAGCCGACCACCGCAATCAGGCAACCCGCAACAATAACAACCGCAGGTGTACGCCAGCCCCGGTGCTCAACCGAGTGCTCAACGGAGGGATTATTCATAGCAATCTCGAACACATTTTCAATGATTCTGCGCCAGTCACAGAGCTTTAGCAACGAATAAAAATTCTCTCCTGATTCTCTAAAACAAGCACCACAGAACCGCAAAGGATTACACTGAGTGATCCGCAAAAACTTTTGAAATACTATCTATCAAATCCGCGTGGTGGGATTGCAGCGGCTCCAAAGCTACGGATAAACCAACAACCGCTACAGCACTAAAAATCAGCAGCGCCTCGCTATCGAGTTGGATAACAACAAGCTTGATAAACAGACTGAGCTACCGCTCCAGTCTGTGATGCTTTAACTGTAGTCCACTATCTGGTAAAACCTGTCAATGCTCATTCGCAAAAACCCACCTGGAATCACCATGAATCTGATCATGTCATTACCAGTGCTGCGCCGCCGCGCGGACGCTATATCGATGGTGTACTCAATAGTACTTACTCTGGTATTGCTGAGTCCGGGTACCGGTCACACAGCCGGTCACACAGAGAGTCCCGCTGTGAATTCAACATTCACCGG
>CAZQKJ010000522.1:0-3102 GCA_964593315.1 uncultured Granulosicoccaceae bacterium | reverse complement strand
GGTACCAACCACGTGTTACCGACGGGTCGCTCTGCAAAGTACACAGGTGGCTTGTCAGTGCACAAGTACATGAAAATTGTTACCTGGCAGGAGGCAACCCGTGAAGGATCAAAGCCGGTTGCAGAGGCGACGGCGAGAATATCGCGCCTCGAGGGAATGGAAGGGCATGCGCGTACTGCAGACATCCGGCTTGCCAAATACTTTCCCGATGAAAAATTCAAACTTGAGCCGTGATCGCGATACGCTGTGATTTGTATTTGTTGCTGAAAATTCTCTGTATCCATTTGGAATTTCGGACCGAACTTAACTTTTAAAAAATTTGAGCACTGTGAGTGGGATAGGCGCAGATACTCTGGAGAACAACCGTGTCAGTAAGTGAAAAAATAGTCAGTGATTTTAGGGCCAATGATATTGGTTTTGTTACTACCGTGCCGTGCAAGCAACTCGCCGGTGTAATTGATGCCATAGAAGCCGACGATTCGATTTACCACATACCCTCCAATAAGGAAGATGAAGGTATGGGTTTATGTGCTGGCGCCTGGATGGGGGGCAAGCGTCCTGCCATCATCATGCAGAATACGGCAATCGGGGTCACCATCAATACTCTGGTAACGCTCACTCAATACTATCGCATGCCACTTCCGATGCTGATCAGCTATCGTGGAGAATTAGGCGAGCCTGTGGCCTGTCAGGTAGAGATGGCCGTACACACCAAAGCACTGCTTGCACAGCTCAATATTCCAACTTATCACTTCCACAAAGAATCTGATGTAGAAGAACTGAACTCAATTTTAGAATATACATTTATGTGCAATAAGCCAGTGGCAATTCTGACCGACGCGAGTTTTTGGAACGGTTATTAATTTATCATTGCCACTGAATGCTGTTGTTTAAGACACAACGGCGATAAAAAATTATTAGAAGGAATATCTGAATGATACGTTCTGACGTTTTACGAGAAATTGCACCGATCATCCGTGATCATCTGGTTGTTTGTAACATTGGCTTGCCTAGTCAGGAGTTACACATGATCGATGACCAGCCCAGTAATTTTTATATGCTGGGTACTATGGGATTGTCATCTTCAATTGGATTGGGTGTGGCGCTGGCGCAAGATAAAAAAGTGATTGCCATAGATGGTGATGGATCGGTGTTAACTAACTTCGGCACATTGCCGACTATTGCGAATAACGTAGCGGACAATTACATCCTGTTGATTATAGATAATGGCAGTTATGGTTCTACTGGCGATCAGCCAACCTATGCGGGTAAGAAAACCTCGTTAACAAAAGTCGCTGAGGCCTGCGGTTGTGAAAACGTGGTTGAATGCAGCGCGGCAGATACACCAAAAGCGATCGAGGCAGCACTGGCCGGTAACAAGATGACTATTATCGTCTGCAAGTGCGAATCGGGCAACATCAAGGTGCCTGTCATTACTATGGATCCGGTGGTGATCCGCGATCGATTTATGCGTACTGTGCAGTCCTAGCGGGTTAATTGCCGGGTGATGGATCTCGGATGATCAGTTGATCACCGCGAAGTTCAAGCTCGAAGTTTCGCAATACGCTCATGCCCAACAGTACTTCGCCACTGAGCCCCGGGTTGATGTGGGCAATAGCATCTCGCACCACGAAATCGCCGATCTGCAATTCTGACACCTCAGTTGCGTAAACCCGGCCAACTCCGTTGGCGGTGTTGACCGGGAATTCAGCGCCGCGCGGTAAGCCGGCGGCTTGTGCAATGTTGACCGGGATACTGACACTGGTAGCGCCGGTATCGACCAGAAATTCCGCTTCTGTGCCGTTGATCCTGCCGGTAACCAGGTAGTGTCCGTTTCTGCTGCGTTGCAGGGTAATGCTGCGCTGTTGGCCATTCAGTGATGTCACCAGGTTATTGTTTGGGTTGCGCTCGCGCTCAAGGTGCAGATGGATCAGCACGGTGCCGAGTACCATAGCGGTGACCCACATACCGATAATCATATACCGGCCGATGTTCGCCGTGTCTTGCTGCTCTGGATTGTCTTTCAAGCGGTCTGGCCTTTTTTATTGGGTCCGTGATCGGGTCTTTGGTGACTCTCTGGTGGTCCATTGTAGGTCACAGTGGAGTAATTCCGTGCTGTGTCGTGATTAGCGCTCAGTTAACTCCGTGTTTTGCTCTTGCGGTCAGCGTTTGTAATTGCAGATTCCCGTAAGCTGTAAGATGCAGATACAATACCGTGTTTCCAAGAGCGTTTTTTTTAGGACCCGCAAAGATGTCCGGCAATACTTTCGGCAAGCTGTTTACAGTAACCACTTTTGGTGAGAGCCACGGACCTGCTATTGGTGCCGTGGTGGATGGCTGCCCTCCGGGTATCGAGCTGTCAGAGGCCGACATGCAAGGCGATCTGGACCGGCGTAAACCTGGCCAGTCGCGTTACACGACGCAGCGCAAAGAAGACGATGTGGTGCGGATTCTGTCGGGTGTGTTTGAGGGTAAATCGACTGGAACGCCCATTGGCCTGTTGATTGAAAACACCGATCAGCGCTCCAAGGACTACAGCAAAATAAAAGATCTGTATCGTCCGGCCCATGCTGACTTAACCTACCAGAAAAAATACGGTATCAGAGACTATCGCGGTGGTGGCCGCTCATCGGCTCGCGAGACTGCTATGCGAGTAGCTGCGGGTGCGATTGCAAAAAAGTATCTGCATACGATGTTCGGTATCGAGGTGCGCGGTTATCTGTCGCAACTCGGTACGGTGCTGTTAGATGATCAACAGTTTGACTGGGCAGAGGTCAGCCGCAATCCGTTTTTCTGGCCGAATGCCAGCCAGGTCGATGAGTTGTCTGAGTTTATGCAAAAGCTCACCAAAGATGGTGACTCCGCCGGCGCACGCGTCAATGTGGTCGCGTCGGCAGTACCGGTTGGATGGGGAGAGCCGGTGTTTGATCGGCTGGACGCAGACATAGCCCATGCGATGATGAGTATTGGTGCTGTAAAAGGGGTAGAGATTGGGGCCGGGTTTAACAGTGTTTCGCAGCGTGGCAGTGAACACCGTGATGAAATAACACCGGATGGCTTTCTATCCAATAATGCCGGTGGTGTGTTGGGTGGCATTAGCTC
>CAZQKJ010000521.1:0-3102 GCA_964593315.1 uncultured Granulosicoccaceae bacterium | reverse complement strand
AACGAAAGTTTCGTGTGCGCCGGTTTCATCGTTATTGAAAGCCGGCCCGAGCGCTACACCTGAGAAAGGCGTGTCTGCAAACGCAACCATATCCGGTGTGACGAATACAGCGTCAGGGTTGGCAGGTATGACATCTGTGTCGGTCATACCGTTATCAGTCATGCCGTTATCGACCATATTGATATCAGTCATACCGGTATTCATGTCTGAGTCATCGTCATCGCTGCTACAGCCAGCGACCGTCACCAGACAACTGGCTAAAAGTACTTTTTTTAACATATCTATTCCTTTGGTAGATTAGGATTTATCGTGCTTTGGCAATGCTATATAGGTAGGGCGTTTCTTTGATTGATTAATCGAATGTCAAGTAAGATTGAAGCGAGTAATAAGTGACTCATCGTAGAGTCTCAAAAGACAGATGTCGGTGAGTTTGTCACTTAAATCTTGTTACCTAAAATTAATGTCATTGCTTTTACTAAGAGCGCGGAAATAGAGCGAAGTATAATAGTCATAGGGGTTCTTATTGAATTAGCTGGCTAAGTTAGCTGAATGCAGGTCAAACAATAAATTTGCTTATAGAAATTGACAGTGACTTAGTCACTTATGTGTAGAGATACATGTTCTGGCAACGTGCACCCTGATGGATAGCAGGTAACCGATGGTGCTGTCTTGCCTCAGCGCTGCAATATACGTTCGTGACAAAGTCACTGAACTAAGCAATATTTTATGGATGAAGTTAATGTGACAATGTCACCGAACCAAGCATAAGACTAAATTTGGTGACCAATAAATAAGGACACTGGCTGTGTTACAGTGTCACTGAATTCAAGTATTTTTGTTTTCGGCGCCAACCCGAATCGTTCATTTCAATTAAAAAAAAGGAAATACACTGATCTATGCAAACCGATCTACGCTCGTCTATAACACGCAGTACCAGAGGCCTGACAGCGACGGCCCTTTTATGCGCTCTGGTAGCTTGCTCCAGCGATGATGACTCAGACTCAGATATTGTCACAGCAACTACATCTGCTGATGGTCTGATCTCTACACTTAGCGCTGCGGGTGTGACTGAGACAATTGCCTCTATTGAGTCCACACTCAATGGCATTGAGCCGATAACGGTAGCAGGTATAGTTGACCATCAAGCTAACGCAGAGAGCGTCGGTTTAGAGCAAAGTCCAAATCAAGTACTTTTCTTCGGAAACCCAATGTTAGGCACTCCCCTGATGCAGCAAAACCAACAAGCCGGGCTCGACCTGCCACAGAGAATGCATGCCTTCGAAAATGCGGTAGGTGAAGTTGAATTAACTTACAACAGCGCCAGCTTTTTAGAGCAGCGACACAGCATACCCGCAGACACTGCACAACTGACAACCATTGGCAACGCTCTAAGGGGATTTGCTGAAAGCGCTACAGGAAGCACAGTCGATGACTCAGCTACTCCTGCAGTCGGTGCTGATGAAGGAATCATCACTGTAACCAGCACACGGTCAATGGATGAAACCTACGATGCTCTAATTGCCGCCATTACCGGCACTGGTACACTTGGTATATTTCGAGAGATTGACCATGCTGCAAATGCAGCCAGTGTCAATCTTGATTTGCGCCCAACACGAGTCGTCATGTTTGGTCGCCCTCAAGTGGGCACACCATTGATGGTAAGCCAAGGTTCATCAGGGATAGATTTGCCGTTAAAAGCAGTCGTGTACGAAGATGCCAATGGGGTTGTATCCATTGCATACAACGATCCCGCCTGGATTGCTGAGCGCCACAACATCACAGACCAGGATGAGTTGATCGCTACCATCACAATGGCTGTAGGTGGACTAACTGCGACAGCGGCTGGCACTTCTCAATAACTCGAGTTGGCGCGTCAGACTCAACAGGGAATACAGACAATGCAACAACAGCACTTGCCAATTTGGCAGGTGCAGCCACTAGCGCACTATATATACAATTTGAAAATCCTGTTAATACTATTAGATTAACGATAAACATAACGGTTTAAAGGGGTCTTTATGGGAGTGCTTTGCAGGATACTCGAAGTACTGGCTGATCGGAGTCCTTGTTCTGTCGCTTTTGTTGCTCTGCTTTTATGACGTTGCGTTTCGCAAAGATCATAAACGAATCATTGCACATGCCATTATAGGTGCTGCGGTAACTGCCGGTTGGCTCATCGCTTACAACACTTCACAGTTGATGTTTTCGCCTGTGCAACTCGGGGCAGCTTCATTTGTTTTGCCGCTCGGTTAGTTAATCAATACCATTATTGGTGCGGGTGTTCCTGACTATGGTGTTGGCTTAGCGGTGGGAGTAGTTGCCGGAGCCGTAATCGTTGAGAAAGCCCAGAAAGACATCCATTGGGAAGCATGTGATGACCCCAGAGAGTTCAGTCTTCAGTCGCCACCTGTTCGGGCGCTGTTTATGGGGGCAGGTGGGATTATGGCTACCGGTTGTACCATCGGGCAGGGAGTGAGTCCATTCTCAGTGCTTGCGTTCACTGCGCCAGTGGCGCTCCTGGGTATTTTTATCGGCGCCCGGTTCGGCTTAAAACTCTTACTGGAAGGCAGGCCTCAATTTTTTGGCACCTGATCTGACCGGGTTTTTGCCAAAACCCAGAATGTGTCCGCTGTTTTTATTGATCTGCTCGCCCTTCGGACAGGCCAAAGGTGACATTGTCACGGTTAGAAAGTTAGTGAAAGCGTAGTCTTGGTGTTCTTGACAATAACTGGCTAAACAGAGGCTACTATCATGAGAAACGTCGGCGAACTTGATAAGACCATCCGCTATGTTCTGGGCATTGCGCTGGTAGCGCTATCATTTCTGGTTTTGGGTGGTATCAGTACCACAGTGGGCATCGTGGCTGCTGCAGTAGGAGCAGTACTGTTTGCTACCGGACTAATTAACTTTTGTCCACTTTTTAAGATATTTGGTATTAGCTCGTTCCGCAACTCATAGAAACACGCTGATGCGGGCTTCCAGATATCAAGCGCCGGCAACTGAACCAATACTTTACTTGATTAGCTATCGATGAGCTGGATAGACAATATTCCAGAATTATCTATTCTGCCTGATTACGACAAAGATCTATTGAGTATGTAC